>DATEEV010000301.1:0-13022 GCA_035281005.1 Microthrixaceae bacterium
CCGGAACTGGCGCACCGACTGGGCGCGCTACGTCACCGAGTTCTCTCCCGACGTCGTGGTGATGATGGTGGGGAGCTGGGAGGTGTTCGACCGGCGCATCGGCGGCGAGCTGTTGAAGTTCGGTCAACCCGCGTATGACGCGTACCTGCGAGGGCTGCTCGACGAGGCGGTCGGCATCCTCTCCGCCGGCGGGGCCAAGGTCGTCGTCGCGACCCAGCCCTCCCCCACCATGGCGCGCGATCCCGGCGCTCCCCGGGAATGGTGGGACGAGCCTGACGGGCGATTCGCGCACGTCAACGAGCTGTTGCGAGGATTGGCCGCCGCGCACCCCGACACCACCTTGTTGATCGACCTGGCCGCCAAGGTGTGCCCGACGACGCCCTGCCCGCCCGCGGTCGAGGGCGTGAGGACCCGTGACGACGGCGTGCACTACGGCGCGTCCGGCGGGCCCTTCGTCGCCGGGTGGCTCGGGCCACAGCTCCGACAGCTCGACCTGAGCTCATGAAGCCAGACATCGTGAGGCCAGCGCCATGAACGCCCCGACCGGAACCGAACCGCCCGTCGTGCTGCTCCACGGGCTCGCCACCTCGTCCGCGCGGACCTGGGGCGAGACGGGCTGGATCGACCTCCTGACCGATGCCGGGCGGGAGGTCATCACCGTCGATCTTCCGGGCCACGGTGGTCGACCTCCGCTCTCCGACGATGCCGACTACGACCGGGTCGAGGAGATCATCTCGGCCGAGCTGCCCGACGGACCGGTCGACGCGGTCGGTTTCAGCGCCGGCGCGCGGATCCTGTTGAGCTTGGCCGTCGACCGACCCGAGCGATTCGGTCGGCTGGTCCTGGCGGGGATCGGCGCCAGCGTGATCCGTTCCGATGCCGACGATGCCTTCGCGAGCGCGCTCGCCGGCGCCGCCGACCCCGGCGCCGGCGCTCCCACTAGCGATCAGGCCGACCCGACGCTGCACCATTTCGCGGAGCTGGCCCGCTCATCGGGCACCGATCTCGATGCGGTCGTCGCGTTGATGCGTCGGATCCGCACCCCACTCGACGAGGACGCGCTCGCGCTGGTGCGAGCCGACGTCCTCGTGGTCATCGGCGATCGAGATTTCGCCGGGCCGGGCGAGCCGCTGGTCGAGCGCATCCCGGGCGCGCGTCTCGTCACCCTCCCCGGCGTCGACCACTTCGCCACGCCGAAGTCGATGGGCTTCCTCGGCGCCGGTCTCGACCACCTCGGCGCCGGCTGACGCTCCCTCGCCGTTCTGTGTGCAGATCACGCCCTCCGAGGGCGGAATTCGCGCAGAGAACGATGCGGCTCAGCTCGGAGGCAGGACCTCGGGCGGCGGCGGGCCGAACCTCGAGCGGTAGAAGTCGCGCATGCCGAGCAGGCGGCCGCGCGCGTCGAACACCGGCGGGCGACGCTGGGGCTGCAACCACCCCCGCAGGAGGTGCCACAACGTGATCAGCGTGCGGATCATCGTGTGGTAGCGACCTGACATCTCACGCACCAACAGGAGCGTGTTGCGTTGCTGGAGGTAGTCGACGAGCGCCACCGACGACGACAGATGGGTGTTGGTGACCCGGGCGCCACGAACCAATCCGACCTTCCATCCCGCGCGACGAGCCCGCAGGCCGAGATCGGCCTCCTCGCAGTACGCGAAGAACCGCTCGTCGAAGAGGCCCACCTCCTCGACGCATCCCCGGCGCAGCGCCATGAGCGTGCCGTGGGGGTAGTCGGCCGGTTCCCAGCCGGCATCGCAGCGCGCCGGTCGGGTGACCCCGCCGAAGTACGGGTCGAGCATCGGGGTCTGCCCGTCGCCCACATCCCCACAGGCGAGGCCCGCCATCGGCTCGCCCGCGAGCCCCGCTGCGAGCCGCTCCAGGCAGTCGGGAGCAGCGTCGACGTCGTGGGGAGCGAGCAGTGCCCACTCGCTCGACGACTCGTCGGCGAGCCAGTGGCGCAGGCCGACGTTGGCGCCGGGGCCGAAGCCGAGGTTCGATCCGGTCTCGAGCAACGTCGCCGAGGCGGGCAGGCCGCGCCGCAGCTCGTCGAGTTGAGCGGCATCGGAATCGTTGTCCACGACCACGATCCGCACCGGGATCGACTGCGCTGCGAAGACGCCGATCATCGTCAGGCAGGCCGCGGCCCGGTTCCGGTGCACGATGACCAGGCAGAAGTCGGTGACGGCGACACTCACGGGGCGCGCAGGCTAGGCCACCGGGACCGCCGTCGTGACCCGCTGCCGGCGGCGCGGCGATTCACGACATGACACGGGAGCCGCGCGCTCGGCCGCTACCGTTGCGCAGCGATGAGCTCGACGGAAACCTTGGTGGGATCGCTCGACGACGTCGGCGCGGTCGACCTGTTGACGATGCTCGCCACGACGAAGCACACCGGGCTGTTGCGCATCGAATCGACCTCGCCACACTGGGCGGCGATGTGCGACGGCGAGCTCGTCGTCGCCGGGAGCGCGGCCGGGACCGGGCTCGTACAGGCGGTGGTGTCCGCCGGCCTCCTCGACGCCGGCACGATCGCGGCCGCGGGGCTCAACACCGGGGCCCACGACCTTCACCTCCTACCGAAGCTCGTCGACCTCCTCGGCGCCGTGAAGCTCTACCCGCTCGTGCGCGAGCAGACCGTCACCGCCGTCTTCCAGATGCTGCTGCCCTCTCATATGCAGTACGCGTTCGCTCCCGGAACGCCCTCGCCCCTCGCCCAGCACTTTCGCTTCCCGGTCGACATCGTGGTCCTGGAGGCCACTCGGCGCGTGGAGGAGTGGACCGAGATCGCCGCATCGATCGCGTCCACGGCGATCATCTTCCGGCCTCGCCGCAAGCTCGACCCCGACCTCACCACGATCAGCCTGACCGCGGAGGAATGGTCGGTGCTGGCCGTGCTCGACGGGCGACGCTCGGTCGCCCAGGCCATCGCCGCGGCCGGCCGCAGCTCCTACGAGGTGTGTGCGGTGATCCACCGCCTGCTGAAGAGCGGCCTCGTCGAACGCCTCAATTAGTTCTTGATGGCCTCGTCGCTTCAGCTCAGACTCGCCCTCGGCTGCGCCTCGGGCTTCTTCGCCTCGCCCCTCGGCTAGCTGAGTGGGCGGTCGGTGGGACGCACCGGCGTCGGGAGGTCGGTCGATCCCATCAGGGACACGTCGACCGCCGCCGCACAGGATCGGCCCTCGGCGATGGCCCAGACGATCAGGCTCTGACCGCGGCCCGCGTCGCCGGCCACGAACACACCGTCGACGTTGGTGGCCCAGTCGGAATCGCGGGCGACGTTGCCCCGCTCATCGAGCTCGACGCCGAGCTGGTCGAGCAGCGGCGAGCGCTCGGGCCCGACGAAGCCCATGGCGAGGAAGACGAGGTCGACGTCGAGCACCTGCTCGCTGCCCTCGACCGGCTCGAAGCTCATGCGGCCGTCGACCACCTTCTGCTCGACCTCATGGAACCGCAGGCCGGTGAGGTTGCCATCGGCATCACCGACGAACTCGGAGGTGTTGACCGAGAAGACCCGCTCGCCGCCCTCCTCGTGAGCCGAGCTCGTTCGATAGACGAGCGGCCAGGTCGGCCACGGGTTCGAATCGGCGCGTCCCTCGGGCGGTCGCGGCATGATCTCGAACTGGTGGATCTCGATCGCGCCCTGCCGGTGGGCCGTGCCCAGGCAGTCGGCACCGGTGTCACCGCCGCCGATGATCACGACCCGCTTGCCGTACGCGTCGATCGGCGAGCCCTCCATGTCACCTTCCTGCACGCGGTTCGACCACGGCAGGTAATCCATCGCCTGGTGGATGCCGCGCAGCTCGCGGCCGGGGATCGGCAGGTCGCGCCACGCGGTCGCTCCCACCGCGAGCACCACGGCGTCGAACTCGGCGCGTAGGTCCGCGCCGGAGACCTCGACCCCCACCTCGACGCCCGTGCGGAAGATCGTGCCTTCGGCGCGCATCTGGGCCAGTCGACGATCGAGGAAGCGCTTCTCCATCTTGAACTCGGGGATCCCGTAGCGCAGCAGCCCGCCGATGCGGTCGGCACGCTCGTACACGACCACATCGTGGCCGGCCCGGGTCAGCTGCTGGGCCGTCGCGAGGCCCGCCGGACCGGACCCGATCACCGCCACCTTGCGGCCGGTGCGGATCGTCGGGCGGATCGGTGCCACCCAGCCCTCGTCCCAGGCACGGTCGACGATCGACACCTCGACCTGCTTGATCGTCACCGGGTCCTGATTGATCCCGAGCACGCACGCTCCTTCGCAGGGCGCCGGACAGAGGCGACCCGTGAACTCCGGGAAGTTGTTCGTGGCGTGCAACCGCTCGATCGCCTCGCGCCAGCGGTCCTTGTAGACGAGGTCGTTCCAGTCGGGGATGAGGTTGCCGAGCGGGCAGCCGTTGTTGCAGAACGGGATGCCGCAGTCCATGCAGCGCGAGGCCTGGTCCTGGAGGCGCTCACGGGGGAACCCCTCGTAGACCTCCTTCCAGTCCCGCAGCCGCACCGGCACCGCGCGCCGCGACGGGAGCTCGCGCCCGTGCTTGAGGAAGCCCGTCGTGTCACCCACCGGAACCACTCCAGTTCTCGAGACGAAGCCGCTCAGACACGGGCGGCCTCCATGATCGCTTCGTCGACGTCGACGCCTTCGGCCCGCGCCCGGGCGGTGGCCTCGAGCACGCGGCGGTAGTCGACCGGCATGACCTTGTGGAACTTGCCCACCGCCTCCGACCAGTCCTCGAGCACCCGACGGCCCAGCACCGAGTCGGTGGCGGCGACGTGACGCTCGATCAGCTCGCACACCGCAACGGCCTCCTCGGGGTCGTCGAGGCGTTCGAGCGCGACCATCTCGCGGTTGAGTCGGCCCTCGAAGAGCCCGCGGGGGTCATAGACGTAGGCGATGCCACCGGACATGCCCGCACCGAAGTTCCGACCGGTCTCGCCGAGCACCACGACCCGACCGCCGGTCATGTACTCACAGGCGTGGTCCCCCACGCCCTCGACGACCGCGGTGGCGCCGGAGTTGCGGACGCAGAACCGCTCCCCCACCACGCCGCGCAGGAACAGCTCACCCGCGGTGGCGCCATACGCGATCACGTTGCCGGCGATGATGTTCTCCTCGGCGGCGAACGGCGACACCCGCGGCGGCCGCACCACGAGCCGCCCACCCGAGAGCCCCTTGCCGACGTAGTCGTTGGCATCGCCCTCGAGGCGCATCGTGATGCCGGAGGGCAGGAACGCCCCGAAGCTGTTGCCGGCCGAGCCGGTGAAGTCGATCGAGATCGTGTCGGCGGGAAGCCCCGCGCCGCCGTATCGCTTGGTCACCTCTGAGCCGAGCAAGGTGCCGACCGTTCGGTTGACGTTGCGGATGGGCAGCTCGAGGTGCACCGGCGTGGCGTCCTCGAGGGCACCCTCGCACAGCTGGATCAGCGTCTGGTCGAGCGCCCGATCGAGACCGTGGTCCTGGGTGTGGGTCTGATGCCGGGCCGCGCCGTCGGCGAGCTCGGGCACGTGCAGGATCGGCGACAGGTCGAGGCCCGATGCCTTCCAATGGTCGATCGCCCGCGACACGTCGAGCACCTCGGCCCGGCCGATGGCCTGCTCGAGGGTCCGGAAGCCGAGCTGCGCCAACAGCTCGCGGACCTCCTCCGCGATGAACAGGAAGAAGTTCTCCACGAACTCAGGCTTGCCCGTGAAACGCTCGCGCAGCACCGGGTTCTGCGTCGCGACCCCGACCGGGCAGGTGTCGAGGTGGCACACCCGCATCATCACGCAGCCCGAGACGACGAGCGGCGCGGTCGCGAAGCCGAACTCCTCCGCACCGAGCAGCGCGGCGATGATCACGTCACGGCCGGTCTTCAGCTGGCCGTCGGTCTGCACGACGATGCGGTCGCGCAATCCGTTGAGCAGCAGGGTCTGCTGGGTCTCGGCGAGGCCGAGCTCCCACGGGGCCCCGGCGTGCTTGATCGAGGTGAGCGGCGACGCACCCGTGCCGCCGTCGTGACCGGAGATGAGCACGACGTCGGACTTCGCCTTGGCGACGCCGGCCGCGACCGTGCCGACCCCGACCTCGGCCACGAGCTTGACGTGCACCCGCGCGTCGGGGTTCGAGTTCTTCAGGTCGTGGATGAGCTGGGCGAGATCCTCGATCGAGTAGATGTCGTGGTGGGGTGGTGGCGAGATCAGCCCGACGCCCGGCGTGGAGTGACGGGTCTTCGCGATCCACGGGTACACCTTGTGACCCGGCAGCTGACCGCCCTCGCCGGGCTTGGCGCCCTGGGCCATCTTGATCTGCAGGTCGTCCGCGTTGACGAGGTACTCCGAGGTCACGCCGAACCGACCCGACGCCACCTGCTTGACCGCAGAGCGGCGCAGGTCTCCGTTGATGTCGGGAACGAAGCGGTCCGGGTCCTCGCCACCCTCGCCGGTGTTCGACTTCGCGCCGAGGCGGTTCATGGCCACGGCGAGGGTCTCGTGGGCCTCCGCCGAGATCGAGCCGTAGCTCATCGCGCCGGTCGAGAACCGCTTGACGATCTCCGACGCCGATTCGACCTCGTCGATCGAGATCGGCTCCCGGTCCTCGTCGCGGAAGCGGAACAGGCCGCGCAGGGTCGCGAGCGACTCGGACTGGCCGTCGACCAGGGAGGTGTACTGCTTGAACACGTCGTACTGGCCCGAGCGCGTGGCGTGCTGGAGCTTGAACACCGTCTCGGGGTTGAAGAGGTGTACCTCACCCTCGCGGCGCCACTGGTACTCACCGCCGAGCTCGATGTCGCGGTGGGCGCGCTCGTCGGGACGATCGGGGTGCGCATGCGCGTGGCGGCGACGGACCTCCTCGGCCACCTCGTCGATGCCGATGCCGCCGAGCCGGCTCACGGTGCCGGTGAAGTACTCGTCGATCAGCTCGGGGCCGAGCCCGATCGCCTCGAAGATCTGGGCACCGGTGTAGGACGCGACGGTGGAGATCCCCATCTTCGACATCACCTTGAGCACACCCTTGCCGACGGCCTTGACGTAGTTCTTGACGGCCGTCTCGAAGTCGACGCCGGCGAGCGCGCCCGAGCGGACGCGGTCCTCGATCGAGTCGAACGCGAGGTAGGGGTTGACCGCCGCGGCGCCGAAGCCGAGCAGCAGGCAGAAGTGGTGCACCTCGCGGGCCTCGCCGGTCTCGACGACGAGGCCGACCTGGGTGCGGGTCTTCTCACGGATCAGGTGGTGGTGCACGGCCGCGGTGAACAGCAGCGACGGGATCGGCGCGAGCTCCTCGGTCGAGGCCCAGTCGCTGAGGATCAACACGTTGACGCCCTCGGCGATGGCCTCGGAGGCTTCACGACGCACCCGGTCGAGCGCACCCCGCAACCCCGCCCCACCCTCGGCGACGGGAAACAGGCACGAGATCGAGCGCGACCGGAATCCGAATCCGGCCTCCTCGACGTGCCTGATCTTGTCGAGCTCGTCGTTGTCGATGATCGGTCGCGGGATCTCGAGCAATCGGGCCGACTCGGGCCGCGGGTCCAGCACGTTGCCCTCGGGGCCGATCATCTTCGACACCGAGGTCACCAGCTCCTCGCGAATCGCGTCGAGCGGCGGGTTCGTGACCTGCGCGAAGAGTTGCTTGAAGTAGTCGAAGAGCAACCGAGGCCGCTCCGACAGCACCGCGATCGGGGTGTCGGTCCCCATCGAACCGAGCGCCTCACCACCGGTGCGGGCCATGGGATCGACCAGCAGGCGCAGCTCCTCATGGGTGTACCCGAAGGTCTGCTGCTGCTGGACGGTCTCGATGTGACCCTCGGTGACGTGGATCACGTCGGGCAGGTCGTCGAGGTGCTTCAGGTTGTCCTTCAGCCACTCGCCGTAGGGGTGCTCCCCGGCGAGTCGTGCCTTGATCTCGAAGTCCTCGATGATCCGACCCTCGGAGGTGTCGATCAGGAACATGCGGCCGGGCTGGAGCCGACCCTTGCGCACCACCGTGGACGGATCGATCTCGACGGTGCCGACCTCGGAGGCCATGACGACCAGGCCATCGTCACAGACCCAGTAGCGACTCGGGCGCAGTCCGTTTCGGTCGAGCACCGCGCCCACGACGGTGCCGTCGGTGAACACGACCGAGGCTGGCCCGTCCCACGGCTCCATCAGGCAGGCGTGGTACTGGTAGAAGTCGCGCCGCGCCTGGTCCATCTCCGCGTGGTTCTCCCACGCCTCCGGGATCATCATCAGCACCGCGTGGGGCAGGTCGTAGCCGCCGAGGTGCAACAGCTCGAGCGCCTCGTCGAGGCGAGCGGTGTCCGACGCTCCCGGGGTGCAGATCGGGAAGATCCGGTCGAGGTCGTCGCCCAGGTGGGGGCTGGCCAGGAGCGCCTCGCGGGCGCGCATCCAGTTCTGGTTGCCCTGCACGGTGTTGATCTCGCCGTTGTGCGCGACATACCGATACGGGTGGGCCAGCGGCCACGAAGGGAACGTGTTGGTGGAGAACCGGGAGTGCACCAGGCAGATCGCCGACTCCATGCGGTCGTCGCCGAGGTCCCCGAAGAAGTCCGGCAGCTGGGGAGTCGTGAGCATGCCCTTGTAGACGAAGGTCCGTGCGGACAGCGACGGGAAGTACACCCTGCTGTCGCCGTGCTCGTCGAGCACCTCGTGCTCGACGCGCTTGCGGACGATGAAGGCCTTGCGATCGAGCGCGATGCCGGTGAGCGCCTCGCCGTCGGTCGAGGTGCCGCTCAGGAAGATCTGGCGGAACACCGGCATCACCGCCATGGCCGACGACCCCACATCCGCGCCGATCGGATCGGTGGGGACCTCACGCCAGCCCAGCACGTCGAGGCCCTCGCTGCGGGCGATGTCCTCCACGGCGGCCGCGGCGGCATCGGCACCGTCGAGCGGTAGGAACGCGATGCCGGTGGCATAGGCGCCCTCGACCGGCAGATCGAAGTCGACCACGGCGCGGAACAGCCGGTCCGGGGTCTGCACGAGGATGCCGGCGCCGTCACCGGTGTTGGGCTCCGCGCCCTTCGCGCCGCGGTGGTCGAGGTTGCACAGCGAACCGATGGCCGACTGGACGAGGCGATTGCTCCGCACGCCGTCCATCTGGACGACGAACGACACGCCGCAGGCGTCGTGCTCATGTGCAGGCTCGTAGAGGCCTTGCCGCAGTGGCAGGTCCCGGGTCATTCGTTCTCCCTGGTCGTCGGGCTGCGGCGCAGCCGGGACAGGCTGAGAGGTCGACTCGTCCTTTGGGCCGACCGCTCGGGTTGTTGCACGTCGCAACGGCCAGGGACGACGCTGGCCCTGGGGAGTTGAGAGATTCTACCGGATCGCGAAGATGCAGGTACAAGCGGCCTATCGCGCGCCGCGCACCAATCGCCCCGGCCGGGCGCCGGTCTCGGCACCGTCCCGGAACGTCTCGATCCCGGACTTCACGGTCGAGACGTAGCCCGACGACCGCTGGATCAGGCGCTTGGCCCCTCCGGGCAGGTCGTGGACGAGCTCGGGCCGCGCCAGCTGCAACCCGTCGAAGTCGATGACGTTGAGGTCGGCGAGCAGCCCCGGCGCCACCACCCCTCGGTCGCCGAGGCCGTAGAGCGCAGCGGTCCGGCTCGTCATCTTCGCCACCGCGGCCTCGACCGACAGCCGCGGGCCGCGGCTGCGGTCACGGGCCCAATGAGTGAGGAGGAAGGTCGTCGAGGAGGCATCACACGTCTGGCCGGCATGCGCGCCGCCGTCGCCCAGCCCGAAGGCCGTGACCGGCGACGACAGCATCTCGAACGACGGATCGAGGTTGCCACCGACGTAGTTCAGGATCGGCGAGTTCAACAGCTCGCGGCCGTCGTCACCGAGGAGTAGGTCGTAGAGAAAGGTCCAGACACCCTCCTCGCCGGTCGCGCCGGCGCGCCGCGCCCGGGCCGAGACCGAGTCCTCGGGTGCCGGCTCGTAGTCGGGTGGGTCGCCCAGGGGGAACATGCGGTCCGGGGACATGAACGTCGTGATGGGCTCGCCCAGTTGTGCCATCTCGGCCACGAACCTCACCTTGACCTCAGGTCGGCGCAACGCCGCCATCTGGGCGTCGTGGTCGAGCAGGGCGACCTCGGCCCAGGCGTCGCAGAACATCAGCGGACAGAACGTCGGGAGCCCGATCAGGAGCGACACCGTCCGGGCGTGGACCTGGGGCCGCACGTCGATCCCGGCCGCGCGGGCGTCCTCTGCGTATCTCATGAGGGTCCGCCACTCGTCGGGATCCGACGCGTTCTGGGTCAGGGCGAAGCTGACCGGTCGGCCGATCCGCTCGGCGAGGCGACGCATCCAGGCCATCTCCCGGTCGGCCGCCAGCAGGTCCTCGCCCATCGCGCCGGCCGGCGCGAGCTCGAACACCCCGCGACCCACCGAGGCCAGCGCGTCGCCGATGCCGAACAGCTCGTCCTCCGCAGCGAAGGTCCCCGGCACCGGGTCCCCGTTGACCGCGGTGTGCATGATCGTCCGCGATGTCGAGAAGCCCAGCGCTCCGGCCTCGATGCCCTCGGCGACGAGTCGGGCCATCGCCGCGACGTCCTCAGGAGTCGCCGGCTCGTTGGCAGCGCCGCGGTCGCCCATCACGTAGGTCCGCACCGCGCCGTGGGGGACCTGCGTGCCCACGTCGAGCACATGGGCCAGGCCGTCGAGCATGTCGAGGTACTCGGGGAACGACTCCCAACTCCACCGGATCCCCGCCGACAGCGCCGCACCGGGGATGTCCTCCACGCCCTCCATCAGCTCGACGATCCATTCACGCCGCGACGGCTCCACCGGGGCGAAGCCGACACCGCAGTTGCCCATCACCGCGGTGGTCACTCCGTGCCAGCACGATGGCGTGAGCAGCTCGTCCCATGTGACCTGGCCGTCGTAGTGGGTGTGGATGTCCACGAAGCCGGGAGTGACGAGCAGACCGTCGGCGTCGATCTCGGCCCGACCCGACCCCTCGACCCGTCCCACCTCGACGATCCGGTCGCCGTCGACCGCGACGTCCGCGGTCCGGGACGGCCGACCGCTGCCGTCGACCAACGTTCCACCTCGGATCACCAGATCGAACACGAGTGCTGCCCCCTGGGCCGGTTGTTCCGGGGCGGCGTGCCCCGGTCCAAGATCGTACGCCCCGTAGCATCGCGACCCGAATGCCCCCCGCTCCTCCACGCCGTTCGGCCCCGCCCCACCTGGTCGTGATGCTCGCCGCCGCGTCCTGCGTCCTCGTCGCGGCATGTGCCGGGACGACCGACGCCGACGTGTCGAGCAGCGGTGATGCCACCACGATCGCATCGACGGCGCCAGCGCCCTCCACCACCGGCGTGCCCCAGACGACGATCCCCCCGGCGGGCACCGGCGACGGCGACCCCGTCACGATCGCCTTCGGCGGCGACATCCATTACGAGGGCTCCCTCGCCACGACTCTCGCCAAGGCTCCCGACACCATGCTCGCCGGTGTCGGCGATGCGCTGGCGACCGCCGACCTCGCGGTGGTGAACCTCGAGACCGCGGTGACGTCGGGTGGCCAGCGACAGGAGAAGGCGTTCGCGTTCTCCGCGCCGCCCGAGGCGTTCGACTCGCTGAGGGCCGGCGGCGCGGACGTCATCAGCATGGCGAACGACCACGGCATGGACTACGGACCGAGCGGCCTCGCCCAGACGATGCAGGCCGTCGCGGAGAAGTCCGCGCCCGTGATCGGCATCGGCAACAACGAGTCCGAGGCGTACCGCCCGTTCACGGCCGAGGTGAAGGGCCAGCGGATCTCGGTGATCGCCGCGACCCAGGTGCTCGACGCCTCTCTCGTCGCGGCGTGGACCGCGACGCCGACCCAGGGCGGCGTCAGCTCGGCCAAGCGCATCGACCGGCTGGTGCAGGCCGTGACCGAGGCACGTGGTCAGTCCGACACGGTGGTCGTCTTCCTGCACTGGGGCACCGACAAGACGCTCTGTCCGAACACCGCGCAGATCGACCTGGCCGAGAAGCTGGTCGCGGCCGGCGCCGACATCGTGGCAGGAGGGCACTCCCACCGGGTGCAGGGGGGCGGCTACCTCGGCGACTCCTACGTGCACTACGGCCTGGGCAACCTGCAATTCAAGGCCGGCTCGGCCGACGCCCGCGAGTCGGGCGTGCTCGTCGTCACCGTGACCGGCCGCCGCGTCGACGCCGCAGAATGGCGCCCGGCGCGGATCGGCGCCGACTACCTCCCCGTGCTCGAGACGGGAACCGGAGCGGAGGCCTCGGTCGCACGCTGGAACGGCCGACGGGACTGCACCGGCCTGTCGGGGACCGCCGCCTCCGCCCCGTCCACCACAGCCCCCTCCACCACCGCGACCTCCCCGGGAGCCTGATGAACCACGTGACGCCCCGGTGAGCTCCAGCGAGCTCGAGCCGGCCGAGAGCCTGCTGGACTTCATCGACGCATCACCCTCGCCGTACCACGCAGTGGCCGAGGCGGCGCGACGACTGCGCGCCGCCGGCTTCGTCGAGCTCGACGCCGCCGCGACGTGGACCAACGGCGGCGCCTGCTTCGTGATCTCCGGCGGGGCGTTGGTGGCGTGGTCGGCGCCCCGCGGTCGCCCCGAGCTGCCGCTCCGGATGATCGCGGCTCACACCGACTCCCCCAACCTGCGCCTCAAGCCCCGCCCCGATCGCAGCACCGCCGGATTCCGACAACTCGCGATCGAGCCGTACGGGGGCCTGTTGCTCAACTCGTGGCTGGACCGTGACCTCGGCCTGTCGGGTCGGGTCGTGGTGCGTTCGGACGACGGCGCCAAGGTGGTCCTGGTGCGCGATGACCGGGCGTTGCTCAGAGTTCCCCAGCTCGCGATCCACCTCGACCGGGGCGTCAACGAGTCAGGGCTCGTCCTCGACCCGGCGCGCCACCTCACCCCGGTGTGGGGCACGGGCCACTCCGACGAGGGCGACTTCGCTCGGTGGCTCGCGGCACTGCTGACCCGCACGCTCGACGGCGACGTGACTCCCGGGGACGTGCTCGGCTGGGACCTCATGCTCCACGACGTCGCGCCCGCTTCGTTCCTCGGCCACGACGC
>DATEEV010000302.1:0-2410 GCA_035281005.1 Microthrixaceae bacterium
CTCGTCCTCCAGAGGCGATGTCGCGCTCCATGAACGCCAAGGCCTCGTCCATGGCCGCAAGGTCACTCTCGGTCCGTCGGCCGGCAGCCAGCGCGGCAAGCTTTGTCTCGAGCGCCTCGCGGGCCTCGATGATCTCCGGTAGCTGCTGGGCGTGCCGCCGCAGCGCGTTGACCACCTTGGCCGATCCGGCGGGCTCGACGAGGACGACGCCGTCGCCGTGGCGCACGGAGACCATGCCGACGACCTCCATCGCCACCAGTGCCTGGCTGACGGTTGCTCGGCTCACGCCCAGCCGGGAGGCGAGTTCCCGCTCTGGGGGCAGACGGTCGCCCACCTCGAGGCCGTTCTGGGCGATCCAGGCCTGAATCTGGTCTACGACCTGCTCATACAGCCTCGGTCGCTGAAGCGGCCGAAGCGCGTCCCCAACAGTCATGCCGTCACTCTATTGACAGAAGGCTCGATGGTCTATTGGCTAGGCCACTGAGCCACCCAGGTGAGTGACGCCACATCGACCAGGCACCTCCCATGGGCCGCCTTCGGCCCCAACCCAAGGACCGCACATGTCACCAGAACTGATCTCGATCCTCGCGCTCATCGCGTTGTTCGTCGTTGGCACGGTGTTGCCGATCAACATGGGGGCGCTCGGTTTCGTCGCCGCCTGGCTCGTAGGGATCTACGCCCTCGGTCTCGATGAAAAAGAAATCATCACCGGGATGAACGGCGATCTCATCCTCACGCTCGTCGGCGTCACCTATCTGTTCGCGATCGCCCGCAACAACGGCACCGTCGACCTGATCGTGCGAGGCGCGGTACGCGCGGTGGGCGGTCGAGTCGCGCTCATCCCCTGGGTGATGTTCGCGGTGACCGCCGTTCTCACGGCGATCGGTGCCGCCAGCCCGGCGGCCTGTGCGATCGTCGGCCCGATCGCGCTCGGGTTCGCCGGCCGCTACCGGATCAGTCCGCTGATGATGGGCATGCTCGTGGTCCACGGGGCCCAGGCGGGCGGGTTCTCGCCGATCAGCATCTACGGGGTCATCACCAACTCCGTCATGGCCGAGAACAACCTGCCCGTCAACGAGGGCGTCATCTTCTTCACGAGCCTGCTGATCAACCTCGCCATCGCCATCGCCCTGTTCTTCACGCTCGGCGGCCGCCAGTTGACGTCCCGCCGCGTCGGCTCCGAGGAATCCGGCGACATGGACCTGGTCGACCTCGACGGCGTCCCTGCCAGCGGTGGGTCCGGGGCCGGAACGCCGGCATCGCCATCCGGGACCGGCGGCACCCTGACCGAGACCCGCGGCGGCACCCTGATCGAGACGCGCGGTGACGCACAGATCTCCCGACGTCGCCTCGTCGACCAGGTCATCACGCTCGTCGCGTTCGCGGCCGTCGCGTTCGTCGCGCTCGTGTTCGACCGCAACATCGGTTTCGCCGCGATCACCGCTGCGGTCATCCTGACCGCGCTGTTCCCGAACGAGCAGAAGGGGGCCATCAAGCAGATCGCGTGGCCGACCGTGCTGCTGGTCGCCGGTGTCAGCTGCTTCGCGACGATCCTGAACCTGGCAGGGGCTCCCCAAGCGGTCGGCACCTGGGCGGCCGGCCTGGGCACCGTCCTCATCGGCGCCCTCGTCCTCTGCTACGTCGGCGGCATCACCTCGGCGTTCGCCTCATCGACCGCGCTGTTGCCGATCATCGTTCCGATCGCGATCCCGCTGATCGCGACCGGCGACGTCAGCGCCGTCGCCGTCGTCGCCGCCCTCGCGGTGTCCTCGACGATCGTCGACGTCAGCCCCTTCTCCACCAACGGGGCCCTGATGGTGGCCAACCGCCCCGACACGATCAGCGAGGAGAAGTACTACAAGCAGGTCCTTGCGTACAGCGTCCTGGTCACGCTGGCCGGTCCGCTGCTCGTCTGGGCCGCCGTCGTGGTCCCCGGCTGGATCTGAGAGGCATGCACGCGATGACCGACACCGCTCACGGCCCGCTCTCCGGCACGCTCGTGGTCGACCTGTCCCGAGCCCTCGCCGGCCCCCACGCCACGATGATGCTGGGTGACCTCGGCGCTCGGGTCATCAAGGTCGAAACACCCGGCACGGGGGACGACACCCGCGGATGGGGGCCTCCCTTCGTCCGACCCGACGACGGCTCCGCCGACGGACGAGAGTCCACGTACTTCCTGTCGGCCAACCGGAACAAGGAGTCCATCACCCTCGACCTGAAGGCCGACGACGACCGACACGTCCTGCTCGACCTCGTCCGGCGCGCCGACGTCCTGGTCGAGAACTTCCGCACCGGGGTCCTCGACCGGCTCCGTCTCGGCTTCGACACGCTCCACGAGATCAACCCGGGCCTGGTGATCCTCTCCATCACCGGCTTCGGGCACGACGGACCGGAGGGCGGCCGGGCCGGG
>DATEEV010000303.1:0-8838 GCA_035281005.1 Microthrixaceae bacterium
CCTTCTCATCCTGGGCGACTCGACGGGGGTGTTCCTGGCGTACGCGCTCGCCGGGTGGAACGGTCGGGCCGAGATCTTCGACGTGTCCAGCTACGCGTTGATGGGTTGCGGGCTCGTGCGGGGTGGCACCGAGTTCGCCACGGGGCAGGAGAAGACCTTCGACCCGATCTGCTTCGAGTGGGAGCCGTACTGGCGTCAGGCGATCGCCGAGACCAAGCCCGACGTGATCATGGTCGCCAATGCCTTCCACGACGTGACCGACCGGCGGCTCACCCCAGACGGCCCGTGGCAGCACATCGGTGAGCCGGCGTACGACGAGCACCTGATCTCTGAGTACCGCGCCGCAGCTGATGTGCTGGCCACGGCGAACGTGCCGGTGCTGTGGCTCGACAACCCGCCCGTCCGGGAGGGGCAGAACATGCCCGATGCGGATCTCCGCTCCCCGATGAACGACCCGTTGCGCATGGCCCGCCTCGACCAGGTGCTGCACCTGCTCGCGACGGAGCGGCCCTACATCCACGTGACCGACTTCGCCGAGTTCTTCACGACCTGGCCAGGGGGCGTCTTCGACCCGAAGTTACGAGAGGATGGCCTCCACGTGGACTACGAGGGCCGCGAGATCGTGGGGAACTGGCTCGGACCTGAACTCCTGGACTCGTACTGGCACGCGATCGGGCTCTGAAGCCGGCTGCCTCGCGGATGTTGGTTGCTGTTCACTTCTCGTTCACCCGAGCCGCCCCGCCGATTCAACATCGATTCCTAGGGTCGACACATCGAACCAAGAGGAGTCGACGTGCTGAAGACCTGGAAACGACCGATTGCCCTGCTCGCGGCGTTGTTGATGTTCGTGGCCGCATCGTGCGGTGACGACGACGACAGCGGCGAGAGCTCCGACACCACCGCCGCACCCGCCGAGTCGTCGCTCGGCATCGACTTCGCCGCCCTGACGGGCACCGCCAACGGAACCGGTGCGAGCTTCCCCGACGTCTACTACCAGAAGGTGAAGTCGGAGTTCGCCGAGGTCGCGACCGACGCCACCATCAACTACACGAAGTCCGGCTCGAGCGCGGGCAAGACCGACCTCGCCAACCAGGTCGTGCAGTTCGCCGGCACCGACAGCACGGTCAAGGACGAGGACCTTCCCACCTTCAAGGGCGGTGAGATCCTCTACTTCCCGACCGTCGCGGCGCCGATCACCGTGTCGTACAACCTGCCCGGTGTCGACGAGATCAACCTGAGCGCCGACACGCTCGCCGGGATCATGCAGGCCGAGATCACTTCGTGGGACGATGACGCGATCAAGGCCGACAACCCCGACGCGGACCTTCCCTCCACCGCGATCGCGGTGGTGCACCGCTCTGACGGTTCCGGCACGACCAACAACTTCACGAAGTTCCTGGTCGCGGCCGCACCCGACGTGTGGAAGCTCAAGTCGGGTGACACCGTCAACTGGCCGACCTCCACCCAGGGCGCCGAGAAGAACAGCGGCGTCGCGGCCGTGATCGCCGACACCGAGGGTGCCGTCGGCTATGTCGACCTTGCCGACGCGGTGAGCTCGGACCTGCAGCTCGCATCGATCCAGAACGCGGCCGGAGAGTTCGTCCAGCCGACCCTCGATGCCGCGAGCGCGGCGCTGGCCGGCGCCACGATCGAGCCCGACCTCACCTACAACCCGCTCAACGCCGAAGGTGCCGAGTCGTACCCGATCACCGCACCGACCTGGATCATCGTCTACAAGACCCAGCCTGATGCGGCGACCGCCGAGTTGCTCCAGGGTTGGATCGGCTACATCCTGACCGATGGCCAGGATTTCGCCGGTGGTGTCGGGTTCGCCGCGCTCCCCGATGAGCTTCGCGACCAGGCGATCGAGCAACTCGACCTGATCGGCGGCTGAGGCCACCCTCGTGACCGTCGCCCCCCTCGACACCACCACGCTCACCCGGCGTCGCCGGGGACCGTCTGTTGACCGCGCCTTCGCCTGGCTCACGCTGGGCGGAGGCCTGGTCATCCTGGTGGTGCTCGCGGGGATCGCGATCTCGACCACGCAGAAGGCGTGGCCGGCCTTTCGTGAGGAGGGGCTCGGGTTCCTCCTCAGCGACAACTGGAACCCGAACGAAGGGGAGTTCGGCGCGCTGGCCTTCGTCTACGGCACCGCCATCGTCTCGTTGATCGCGCTGGTCATCTCCGTGCCCATGTCGGTGGGCATCGCCCTGTTCGTCAACGAGGTCGCGCCGAGGCGGATCAAGGCGTTCACGATCACCGTCATGGACCTGATGGCCGCCGTGCCGTCGGTCGTCTACGGCCTCGTCGGGTTCGCGGTGCTGCGCCCGGAGGTGAAGGGACTGTTCAACTCGATCGCCGATGCCGTGTCGGGCATCCCCGTGCTCTCCACGATCTTCGGGGAGAGCCAGTCGGGGATGTCCTTCATGCTGGCCGGACTCATCCTGGTGCTGATGGTGACGCCCATCATCACGTCCATCTCCCGTGAGGTGTTCGCTACGGTGCCCGAGGGCGACAAGGCCGGTGCCTTGGCCCTCGGCGCGACCCGCTACGAGATGATCCGCGGGGTCGTGGTGCCCCACTCGTTCGGTGGTGTCGTCGGTGCGGTGATGCTCGGCCTCGGCCGGGCGATGGGTGAGACGATCGCTGTGGTGCTGGTCATCGGCGCCAGTCCTCAGATCGTGGCGAACCTGTTCGCCCCGGGCGAGGCGATGCCGTCGGTGATCGCGCGAAACCTGAACGAGTCGTCGGGCACCTACCAGGCGGCGTTGATCGGCCTCGGCGTGGCACTGTTCGGGCTGACGATCGTGGTCAACATGAGCGCCCGCGGCATCGTGTCCCGGCTCGAGCGGCGGATGCGGGGGGCGGCATGACCGCGCTGGCTCCGAGCGGGGAGCAGATCGTCCTCGACGGCTCGACGATCTCCCGCGGCCGCAAGTTCCGAAACTTCATGGCCACGGCGGCGATGGGGGTCGCGGTGCTGCTGGCGGCGATCCCGCTGGGATTCGTGCTCTACCAGTTGGTGGCCAAAGGCGCGGAGATGATCCGCGTCGACTGGTTCACCGAGGACATCCCGACCAACGTCGGGGCGGCGGCACTCGCCGAGAAGTTCGGCGCCGAGCCTGAAGAGGTGATCTACGGGATGGCACCGGCCATCGTCGGCACGTTCCTGATGACGGCCATGGCGTCACTGCTGGCGATCCCGATCGGCCTGCTCGGTGCGGTCTACCTGAACGAGTACGGCAAGAACGGCCGGCTGGCCGGCGTCATTCGCTTCTTCACCGACGTCATGACCGGGGTGCCGTCGGTGATCATGGGCATCTTCATCTACACGTTCTGGGTGCTCCGCTACGGCCCGACCGGTCGTTCGGCGATCGCCGGGTCACTCGCGCTGGCCTGCCTGATGCTGCCGATCGTGGTGCGCTCGTGCGAAGAGATGCTGCGCCTGGTCCCCGACGCGCTCCGTGAGGGCAGCGCCGCGTTGGGCTCGCCGAGGTGGCGCACGACCACGACGGTGGTGCTCCCCGCGGCGTTGCCGGGCATCACGTCGGGTTGCATGCTGGCCATCGCGCGCGCCGCGGGCGAGACGGCGCCGTTGCTCTTCACGATCGGGTCGGTCACCGCGGTCAATTTCAGCCTCCAGGGGCAGAACACCGCACTCTCGACCCAGATCTACTCGAACGCCACCCAGCCCGGCGGCGAGCCCCTCGCGTGGGGTGCCGCGCTCACGCTCGTGGTGATCGTCCTGGTGTTCACGATGGCCGGTCGCCGCGTCGCCAAGCGGTTCTCGATCGACGCCGCTGCCTGACCTGCTCCGGGACACCGCGCGTCCGACGGCATGCCGCCGTCGGAGGGTCAGCGGCTCCGGTAGCGCTCAGGGTCGGTCCAGGCGCCGGTCCGCTCGTCGAGCTCGGCTGCCTCCGGCACCATCAGATGTCGCTCGCCCGACCGGGCCCGAGTCGACGAGATTCCCCCTATGTCGGCTTCGCCAAGCGGGAGGCGGAGCTCGACGGGGACCGGGTACGGCGGTCTCGGCACCACCGCGGCGGGCGGGAGGCGGGCGACCGCCTCGTCGCGGGCCGCGACGGACCCGTAGTAGGTGGCGTCGTTGACCTGCGCCCACTTGTCAGCTCCCATGACGACCAGGTCGTAGCCCTCGGCGAGGTCGACGATCAGCCGTCGGTCCGACACGACGACGCCCATCCACCCGAGGCGTCGCGCCAGGGCTTCGAGCACCGCGACCCGGTCGTCCAGCGACGGCACCACCACGTGCTCCTTGTCGATGGCGCTGATCGAGACGACCAGGTCGACGCGGTCCAGGCCGTGTCGAACCCGGGCCGCGTCGGCGATGGCGACGTGCGCGACGGTGGGTGGGTCGAACGAGCCCGGGTAGGCGCCGGTGCGCACTCAGACCGCCACGAACGACGCCGGCCGTTCCGGCTCGCGGACGAACCAGTGGAGCACCGCCACCCCGAGGGCGAGGGCGGCCGCGGCGAGCAGGCCGGTGAGGGCGATGCCGCCTCGGGTGTAGACGACGCCCGCAATTGAGGACGAGAACGCCCGGGCCAGGGTGAGCACGGCCATGGCGAGCCCGATGGCTGACGCGCGAGAGGTGGTGCCGAGCTCGGTGATGAGCGGCAGCGCCGAGACGAAGCTGAACTCGATTCCGACGGCGAACCACAACAACAGCACCACTCCCAGCACCGCGTTGTCGCCGGCCAGGCCGAGACCGGCGGCAGCCGGCAACCCGACCGCCAGGCCGATGCTGGCGCCGCGGCGCTTGCCGATGCGGTCGGTGAGACCCGCGGCGAGGCCCGTGCCAGCCAGCTCGGCGCAGCCGATGAGCACCGTGTTGAGGCCGAGCCCGGTGAGCGACATGCCGAGCGACTCGACGAACCAGTCGCCCGCGACGGCGAACACCAGCATCTGGGCGAACGGCTGGAGGCAGCAGTAGCCGATGACCCCTCGCAGCCCGGGCGGGATGTGGAACGAGAAGCGCTCCGGTGTTCCCTGCTCGTGGCGATCCCTCGGCAGCACCAGGCGCTGCGCCACCGCGAACGCGAGGAGGATCGTGCCGGTCAGCACGAACGGCGCCCGCCAACCCCAACGATCGACCGCCAACGCGCACAGCGGCACCCCGAGAAGGAACGCGCCGGCCCACGCGACCTCCATCACCCCGAGAATTCGACCGCGGCGAGCGAACGGCACCCGATGACCGATCCACGCGCCCTGGGCGGCATCGCACCCGAACTTGAACACCGCCCCGGCGACGAGCAGCGCCGAGAACGCGATCAGACCGGCCGTCCTACCGGCGACATCATCCACCAGGAACGGGGCGACGATCGTGACGATCCCGGCGAGCCCGCACGTCGTCACGATGACCCGACGCTCGTGGCCGCGATCCGCGATACGACCCACCACCGGAGTCGCCAAGCCACCCAGCTCGCGGATGCCGAGGATCGCGGTGGCCGACTCGACGCTCACCCCGAGACCACGAGCCATCGCGGTGAGGAACACGTATGGGAAGCGGATGAGAAGGTTGCCCGCGGCGCGGCCGCCGACGAGCGCGGGCAGTCCTCTGGCGACGACGCTGCGGTCGGGATCGGATTCCGTTGTCGCCGCGGCGCTCACCGGCGGTAAGCTACGGCCGATGGCCCGCACCTTCGAACTGCTCGTAGTGATCGCCTAGCGCACGTCGATCCAAAGTTCGCGTGCGCCCCTCGACCTCCCAGCCGGGAGGTCGTCGCACTTTTCGGGCCACTCGACCTCGGGCGACCCGGACCGACAGGACAGAATCAGGCCCGCCTGACCAGGAGCAACCGATGTCAGCAACTCCACATCACCAGCCGCCGGCCCACGGCGAGCGCATCGACGGAGGGCGTGCCCTCATCCGGGCGCTCGAGCTCGAGGGCACCGAGGTGATCTTCGGTCTGCCCGGCGGCGCCATCCTCCCGGTGTACGACCCGATCATCGACAGCCCGATCCGCCACATCCTCGTGCGTCACGAGCAGGGCGCCGGCCACATGGCCGAGGGCTATGCCCATGTGACGGGCCGTCCGGGCGTGGCGATGGTGACCTCGGGCCCGGCAGCCACCAACATCGTGACCCCGCTGTGCGACGCCTACATGGACTCGGTGCCGATGGTCTGCATCACCGGCCAGGTCCCGCTCGCGGCGATCGGGACCGACGCCTTCCAGGAGTGCGACACGGTCGGCATCACCCGGTCGGTCACCAAGCACAACGAGCTCATCACGTCGGCCGCCGACATCCCGCGGGTCATCCGCGAGGCGTTCCACATCGCCACGACCGGCCGCCCCGGGCCGGTGCTGGTCGACATCCCCAAGGACATCGTCGACCCCCGCAACCCTTCGTCGTCGATGGATTGGTACTGGCCAACCGACGACGACGTGTCATCGGGACTGCCCGGCTACAAGCCGACCACGAAAGGTCACCCGCGCCAGATCCGTGAGGCCGCCGAGCTCATCACGGCCGCTCGCCGCCCGGTGCTCTACGTCGGGGGAGGGATCCTGAAGGCCCGCGCCGCCGAGGCGCTGCGGGAGCTGGCCGAACTGACCGGCATCCCGGTGGTCACCACGCTGATGGCCCGCGGGGCGTTCCCCGACGACCACGAGCTCTGCCTGGGCATGCCCGGCATGCACGGCAACTACACCGCGGTGACCGCGATGCAGCGATCGGACCTGTTGATCGCGTTGGGGTCGCGCTTCGACGACCGGGTCACCGGCCGGCTCGACGGCTTCGCGGAGGAGGCCAAGATCATCCACGTCGACATCGATCCGGCCGAGCTGGGCAAGGTCCGTCGCCCCGACGTGCCGATCGTCGGCGACTGCCGGCTGGTCATCGAGGAGCTCGTCCGTGTGCTCACCGAGCGGGGCGGATCCGATGCACAGGCCGATCGTTCCGAGTGGCGACAGACCCTGTCGGGGTGGCAGGAGAAGTATCCGCTCACCTACACGCCCTCGGAGCCGGGCGAGCTGCTGAAGCCGCAGTACGTGCTCGAGCAGCTCCGCGATCGCTCACCCGAGGACACGATCGTCGCCTCCGGCGTCGGTCAGCACCAGATGTGGACGTCGCAGTACTGGAAATTCCGCCATCCCTATACGTGGGTGAACTCCGGTGGGCTCGGCACGATGGGCTTCTCGGTCCCCGCGGCGATCGGGGCCAAGGTCGGTATGCCCGACCGCACGGTCTGGGCGGTCGACGGCGACGGTTGTTTCCAGATGACCGCGCAGGAACTGGTCACTGCCAGCACCGAGCGCATCCCCGTGAAGGTCGCCATCCTCAACAACGCCTACCTCGGCATGGTGCGCCAGTGGCAGGAGATGTTCTACGACGAGCGCTACAGCGAGGTGTACCTGTCGCCCGACCTTCCGGACTACGTGAAGTGGGCCGAGGCGATGGGGTGCGTGGCCATCCGGGTCGAGGCGCCCGAGGAGGTCGGGCCGGCGATCGACAAGGCCAACCAGATCGACGACCGGCCGGTGGTGCTCGAGTTCCGCACCGACAGCTCGGAGAAGGTGTTCCCGATGGTGCCGGTCGGCCAGACCAACGACGACATCCAGATCGGTCCCGACGACGGGGAGGGCGGACGATGACCGACGACGTCGCCAAGCATCACACGCTCTCGGTGCTGGTCGAGAACCGGTCTGGCGTGCTCGCCCGCGTCGCACAGCTCTTCGCGAGGCGTGGCTACAACATCTACAGCCTCGCGGTGGCGCCCACCCAGGACGACCGCCTCAGCCGGATCACGATCGTGGTCGACGTGGCGTCGTCCCCGCTCGAGCAGGTCGTCAAGCAGCTCAACAAGCTGATCAACGTGATCAAGATCTCCGAGCTCGACCCGCGCGACTCGGTCGAGCGCGAGTTGATGCTGCTGACCGTCCGGGTCGAGGCACCACGCCGTCACCAGGTCATCGAGCTGGCCGAGATGTTCGGCGGGCGCATCGAGGACGTGGGCCACGACGAGCTCACGATCTCGGTGGCCGACGCTCCGACCCGGCTCGACGACCTCGAGGAGCTGCTCCGGCCCTATGACATCGTGGCGGTGCAACGCACCGGACGCGTCGCGCTGCCGCGACTCGAGCGCACCGCGCCGCCGGGGCTACGCGCCGCCGGCTGAGCAGTTCATCCCCCCGCCTGATCGCACTGAATCACGGCCGCTTCGAGTTTCTGGGTCGCTTCCGGATTCTGAGAAGCGATCTCGGCGAACGTGATCTGACCGGCGAGAGCGCTCATGACGCACTCGACGACGGCGGGGGAGCGACCCGACTGCCGCAGGGCTGAGGCGATGCCCTCGTCGACGGGAACGCCGGACGGACACGCTTCGATCAGCTCTGTGAACTCATCGCCTGCCGCTGAAGGGTCGCGTTGACGCAGGATGTCGCCCGCCCTGCCCTCGAGCTCGGTCGTGAGGCAGGCGAGAAGCTCGTTTGCCTCGGGCGTGTCGGTCGCGGCGCCGACGATCGCACTCATCACGGTCTTCGCGATCGCCCTGGCGGGAACGCAATTGTTGAGTGACTCAACGACGGCATCTCGCTGTTCGTCGGGCAGACCCGCGATGTCAGTCTCGCTCGCCGCGGACTCGGCGGCCTCCAGTCCAACCTGATCGATCATGGTGCGACCGAGGCACAGCTCTGCCTCGTCGTCCACGTCGAGTTGAGAACCTTGCAGCATGTCCTGACCGATGGACCGCGCCTCATCGTCGGACGGTTCCCCACCCCCGCACGCCACAGCGGCACACCCGAGCACCAGGAGGAGCGCGCTGATTCGGAGTCGCGGAGCGGCCATCGGGGCAGGCTACGCGTCGCCGACGCGTCGCCG
>DATEEV010000304.1:0-4154 GCA_035281005.1 Microthrixaceae bacterium
TCGAGGTCCATGTCGAACCCGGCGTCACGCAACACCCGTGCCTTGCGCTCCTCCCGGGCCTTGCACCAGATGAACTCCTCCACGTCGGGATGCTCGACGTCGAGGATCACCATCTTCGCGGCGCGCCGGGTCTTCCCGCCGCTCTTGATCGTGCCCGCCGACGCGTCGGCGCCCCGCATGAAGCTGACCGGGCCCGACGGCTCGCCGCCACCGGAGAGGTGCTCCTTCGACGAACGGATCCGCGACAGGTTCACCCCCGCGCCGGAGCCACCCTTGAAGATGATGCCCTCCTCCCGGTACCAGTTCAGGATCGAGTCCATCGAGTCGTCGACCGAGAGGATGAAGCACGCGCTCGACTGCGCCGGCACGCCGGCCACGCCGATGTTGAACCACACGGGGCTGTTGAAGGCGACGCGCTGGTTCACCAGCAGCCACCGGAGCTCATCGCGGAAGGTGTCGGTCTCGGCTGGGTCGGCGAAGTAGCCGTCGCGCTCGCCCCATTCGGTGATGGTGTTGACCACCCGGTCGATGAGCTGACGCAGCGACCACTCGCGCTCGGCCGTGCCGAGCTTCCCGCGGAAGTACTTCTGCGTGACGATGTTCGACGCGTTCTGCGACCAGGTCAGTGGGAACTCCACGCCGGTCTGCTCGAAGACCACCTCGCCCGTGCGGAAGTCGGAGATGCGGGTGTCACGACGCCCCCATTCGAGCTCGTCGTACGGGTGCACCCCGGCCGTCGAGAATCGACGGCGGAGGCCGAGAGCGGGCGCGGCGTCGGTCAGGGCCATTCGGTGGAAGCTCCTCGCGAGAAGGTCGGGGCCGCATTGCCGCCGGCGCTCGGGGGCGGAGCGGCTGTGACGTGAGTGATCAGGTGGAGGTGAGATATGAGCGTCGTCGGCGGCAGGGCCGGCTGGGAACGGCCTTGTCGTCGATCCACGCGCACCTCGTCAGACCCCCAGGAGTCGTCCAATCTGCCCAAGTGAGACGAGACGCCGCCACCGGTCCAACCACTCACGTCACAGCTTCCAAAGGGGGACGATACGGACGCGGGCCTGTGCATCAAAAGAGGATGACCCTGTGAATTTCGGATTTCTTCTCCACAAGCAGGTGGACAACTCCGGGTGGACCGGACGAGACGTGCGGGGCTGGACACCGAGTGTGTCAACGCCGCCACGGCGCTCAGCCTTCCAGCCGTCATCTCGAGCACCTCGATAGCCTCTCGACGTCCACAGCGTCGGGACGACGTTGTGGACGATGCGCTGCACGAACACGGTACCGTCGCCGGGTGCTGCAGCTGTTCCCGGAGCGGATCACCGACGTCGAGCCGGCCGAGGTGGTGATCTCGCCGTGGCGGGCCCCGGTCGGCTCCCGGCCCTGGGTCCTGACGAACATGGTCACCTCGCTCGACGGGGCGGCCACCGTCGAGGGACGGTCGGGACATCTGGGCGGGCCCGACGACCGGGAGGTGTTCCTCGAGCTCCGCGGCGTGGCCGACGTGGTGCTGGTCGGCGCCGGCACCGTGCGCGCCGAGCGCTACGGCCCGGTTCGCCTCACTGCAGCGTCGAAGGAGCGGCGGGCCACCGAAGGTCGAGACGATCCACCACGTCTCGCGGTGGTGTCGACCTCGCTCGACCTCGACCCCGAACTGCCACTCTTCACCGGCCCGCGGCCGTTGGTGCTCACCAGCCGACGTGCTGACCCAGTCCGAAGGGCCATCCTCGACGAGGTCGCCGACGTCATCGACGTGGGGGCCGAACAGGCGGAGCCGGCACCGATGCTCGATGCGCTTCGAGACCTCGGCGCGTCGATCGTGTTGTGCGAGGGTGGGCCGACGCTGCTCGGCCACTTCCACGAGGCCGACCTGATCGACGAGTGGTGCGTGACCGTCGGGGCAGTTGCCACCTCGGGCATCGCGCCGCGGATCGCGGTGGGATCGACCCAGGTCGCTCGACCGCTCAGACTCGACGCGGTGTGGGAATCGGACGGAGTGCTGTTCCTGCGACATCGCCGCCACCGCTCATGAACCGAGCAGGTCCTCGGGGATGCGGACCACCTGGCCGACACTGAGTGAGGACGTGCCGTTGAACTCGACCAGACGGTCGACCACGTCGCGGACGTCGCCCTCGATGCCCAGACCGACCGCGACGTCCCACAGGGTGTCGCCCGGCTGGGCCACGAACTCGGCCCCTGCGACGGGTGGGGTCGACACCCCACCCGCTGCCGGGTTCCCGCTGATGGAGGCGACGTCGACGACGATGCTCACCGCGAGCCACGCCGATGCCAGGACCACCGTCGTGACCAGCGTGGCGAACCAGCGACGACGGCGATAGATCTCGGCACCGTGCCTGGTGGTACGGCGGCCACCCTCGAGGACCACGAGCTGTGGCCCGGTGGGAGCGGACTCGCCGGGCTGGTGCGGTGAGCCGAACGGTGCGGTGATGACTGCGGCCATGGATCCATCCTCCCCAGGGGGTCTGACAGTGAGATCGGTTGCCGGCGACGATCGGTCCCGACGCCGGGTCGAACAGGTGTTCTCACCCTGGCTCGAACAGTTGTTCGGTGTCAAGGTCGAACAGATGTTCCGTCTCGAACACCGGTTCGTGCTACATTCGGAACGTCTGTTCGACACCCTCTCCAGCACCGCTCAACCAGCGAGGTCGCCCGATGCCCAGCACGACCCCCTCCGCCACCGACGATCTGGCACCGCTCACCGAGCGTCAACGCGAGATCCTCGAGTACATCGGTCGCACCGTCGACGAGCGGGGCTATCCCCCGTCGGTCCGCGAGATCGGCACGGCGGTCGGGCTCAACTCACCCTCGACCGTGCATTCGCACCTCGAGACCCTCCAACGCCTCGGCTACCTGGTGAAGCACCCCACCAAGCCCAGGGCCATCGAGGTCCGCTACGACCCCGCGAGCGGCGCCACCGCCCAGCGATCGCCGGTGCGCCACGTCCCCCTGGTCGGCGACGTCGCCGCCGGCACGGGCGTGCTGGCCCAGGAACACGTCGAAGAGCTCGTACCGCTGCCGGCCGACCTCACGGGCGAGGGCGAGCTGTTCATGCTGCGAGTGCGAGGCGACTCGATGATCGACGCCGGCATCTTCGACGGCGACCTGGTCGTGGTCCGGTCCCAGCCCACCGCCGACAACGGCGACATCGTGGTCGCGGGCATCCCGGGTGAGGAGGCCACGGTGAAGACCTTCCGGGCCAAGGGCTCGTCGATCACCCTCACGCCCGCCAACGCCACGATGGAGCCGATGGTGTTCCCCGCCGACGAGGTCCGGGTCTACGGCCGAGTGGTGACGGTGCTGCGAAAGCTCTGAGCGACCGAAGGCTCCGTCAGTCGTTGGTGTGGAGGTCGGTGTTGAGGCCGTCCCAACGGCCCGACGAGGGTCGAACCTCCACCGCACCGGTCACGGAGTTCCGGATGAAGAGCAGATCGCTGCGACCTGACAGCTCGCGCGCTTTGACCTTCGACCCGTCGGGCAGGGTCACGACTGAGCCGGCCGTGAGGTACAGCCCGGCCTCGACGGTGCACCGATCGCCGAGCGAGATCCCGAGGCCGCTGTTGGCGCCGAGCAGGCACCGCTCCCCGATGCTGATCACCTGACTGCCACCACCCGACAGGGTGCCCATGATCGACGCTCCCCCACCGACGTCGGAGTTGGCGCCCACGACCACCCCGGCCGAGATCCGCCCCTCCACCATCGCCTCGCCGAGGGTGCCGGCGTTGAAATTCACGAATCCCTCGTGCATCACGGTCGTGCCGTCGGCGAGATGCGCGCCCAGCCGGACCCGATCGGCATCTGCGATGCGCACCCCCAGGGGCACCACGTAATCGGTCATCCTCGGGAACTTGTCGACCGAGGTCACCGCGATCGCCGTGCCCGTCGCGCGCAGCTCGGCCCGCAAGGTCTCGAAGTCGTCGGGGTCGCAGGGCCCGAGGCTGGTCCATGCGACGTTGTTCAGGAGCCCGAACATCCCCTCGAGACTGAGCCCGTGGGGCACGACGCGCCGGTGCGAGAGGAGGTGGAGCCGGAGGTACACCTCCTGGGTGTCGACCGGTGGCGCGTCGAGCCGCTCGATGAACGTCGCGACCATCACCCGCCGGACCCGGGTCGGGGTGTGGTCCTCGGACGCGGCCCGGGCGAGG
>DATEEV010000305.1:0-3942 GCA_035281005.1 Microthrixaceae bacterium
GACTCCCCTCCGCCCGACGGCTGGCGCTTCGGCGTCGATCGCGCCTACTCCGAGTTCGCCGGCTGGTACCTGCTCGGCCAGGTCGTGGAGGCGCTCGTCGGCGAGCCATACGACTCCTTCATCGAGCACGCGGTCCTCGCCCCCTACGGCGTCGCGGGCGATGACCTCGTCGTCCGGTTCGATCCCGCCCGATTCGAACGGGAGCGATCACGGATCTCAGTGACCCTCGACCTGACCGAGCTCCGCCCGCTGCCGTTGCTCGCCGAGGCCGGCGTCGAGACGGCATGTGAGTGGAACCCCGCGTTCGGCGCCTACGGGACGATGCGGGGCCTGGCCCGATTCTGGGAGGGAGTGCGCGGCGATTTCGACGGTGCCGGCCGGGTGGTGTCCGGCCAGCTGTTGCGCGCTGCGGCGACGCCGCGGCTGCCGGCGACCCACGACCTGACGCTCGATCGGACCGCCTGCTTCGCCACCGGGTTCATGGCTCCGCTGCGGGAGCACGAGTTCGGCGAGGCCCCCTCCGACACCGCCTTCGGCCACGCAGGGCAAGGGGGGACGAGCTTCGGGTTCGTCGACCCCCCGAACCGCCTGGTCGTGGCCGCGCTGTTCAACGCGGGCCTCGACGCCGAGACGTCCCTCGGGTTTCGTCGGCGGACGCTCGTGGATGCGGTCTATCGAACCCTCGACCTGCCATGAGCCGTCGATGTCCCCGCAATCGTTGAGGCATCAGTGCAGCTGCAGCGCACGATCGACCCAACCCTAGAGTGTCGGTCCATGCGTCCAGGGATCCTCCGGCGAGCCGTCACGGTCCGTCGCCTCGCCCTCGCTGCACTGTTCGCCCTCGCGCTGTCGTTCGTCCCCGTGCTGCGGTTGGGCTGGACGGTGAGCCCGGTGAGTGCCGAGGTGTCACCCAGATTCGAGTCCGTCGGGAGCGAGGTTCCCGAGGTGGTCGAGCCCGAGGTGCCTGAGGACGAGGCCGCCGAGCCGGACGAAGCGATCGTCGGCGATCGGTCGACCGCGATCGAGACCGATGTGGAGCCGTTCACCACGATCGGGGTTCGTTTCACAGAGGTGCCGGCCGAGCCCGTGTTCGCGAGAGTTCGTGACGTCGCGGGTGACTGGGGCGACTGGCGCGAGCTGCCGGTGTCCGCCGACGAAGGCCCCGACCCGGGCTCGAGCGAGCGCCGCGACGCGACCGCCCAGCATGGTGATGCCGTGTCGTCCGAGCCGATGTGGGTGCGTGATGCCGACGGGTTCGAGATCAACGCCCCGAGCGCGGCGACGGCCGACGCGAAGGTCGTGCTCGTCCGTGAGGTCCATCGCCGTGCGGTGGTCGAGTCGACACCGCTGGCCGGCGCCTATGCCCCACCGCCGTTCGGTGTGCACTCCCGCGGCGAGTGGGGCGCCCGCCCCGCCGCGTCGGTCAGTCTCGGCTCGACTGTTCGACTGGCTGTCGTGCACCACTCGGTCACGTCGAACGCGTACTCGTCGGCCGACGTCCCCGGACAGATCCGCGCCGTCCAGAACTTCCACATGGACGGCAACGGGTGGTCGGACATCGGTTACAACTTCGTGGTCGACAAGTTCGGCGGGATCTGGGAAGGCCGACAGGGGGGCATCGCCGAGCCGGTGATCGGCGCGCACTCCGCAGGTTTCAACACCAACAGCGTGGGCGTCATGGTCCTCGGTGACTACACGTCCGCGACCATCACCCCGGCCGCCCGCGAAGCGGTCGCTCAGATCATCGGTTGGAAGCTGTTCCTTCACAACAACGACCCGCTGGGTCGCGTCGACATCGTGTCCGGCGGATCGACCAGCATCCCGGCGGGTGTGACCGTCAACCTCCCGCGAGTGGTCGGGCACCGAGATGTCGGATCGACCGCCTGTCCCGGCAGCATCTACCAGGAGCTCGATTGGCTGCGAGTGCGCGCCCAGGAGTGGACCAATGCCCTCCGTGCGTACAGCGTCCCGTTCGGAACGCTCGATGCACTCACCCAAGGCGCGGGCTCGGTGACCGCTCAGGGGTGGGCGATCGACCCGGACGTGGCAGGTGCGGCGCGAGTTGCGCTGAGCGTGGGCGGACGCACGGAGGTCGTCGACGCGTCGCTTTATCGCCCCGACGTCGGAGCCGCCCATCCGACGCATGGATCGAACCATGGCTTCAGCGTCACCGTCGGCGGGCTCTCCCCCGGTTTGCAAACGGCGTGCGTGACGATGGTGAACCAGGGTTACGGCACCGGCGACATCGGTCTGGGCTGTCGAGATGTCGTGGTCGCTGATCCGAGCGGTCTGAGTCCCGCGGGGGCTATCGAACCTCCTCGAGGATTCGGAGGTGGCTTCTGGGTGGGTGGATCGGTGCGCGACCCCGACGCCCCGTTCTCGCCACTGATCCTCGACGTGGAACTCGATGGAGTGGTCGTCGCGCGAGTGCCCACCGACCCCGCGTCGGGTGGATTCTGGGCCCAGCCGATGGGAATCATTGGTGGGCGGCGACGCGTGTGCGTGGTCGCTCGCAATATTGGGGGAGGACAGGACGTCCGCTTCGCCTGCGCCGACGTCGGCGTGGGTGCAACACAACCGATCGGGCACTGGGATTGGGTCGCGACCAACGCACAGGGACAGGTCGGCCTCGGTGGGTGGGTGTATGACCCTGAGAACCTGGGGTGGGCCCAGGTGGTGGTCACGATCCGCAACCGGCGTTGGGTGCTCCGCGCCGACCAGGGCCGCGGTGACCTCGGCGCCGTGATCCCGGCTGCCTACGGGCCGAGTCACGGTTGGTCGTCCACGCTCGACGTCGGCAAGGGAATTCACCGGGTGTGCGTCGACATGGTCGACTTCCCGGCGGCTCAGCTCCGTTCGCTCGGTTGTCGCAACGTCGTGATCAAGTGACGCCGCGGAGGCGGCGGAGCGGCCGGGCCAACGCGAGTGCGATGCGCACGGCCCGTGACGACATCTCGGCGTCCTGTCGAGCGAGCTCCGTGCGGAGCTGATCCACCAGCACCTCGAGCTCGGCGACGCGGGCTCGCGCCGTGCCGAGCTCGGCGGTGGCACCGATCGCGGCGTCTCGAGCCACCCACACCTCACGACGCAACGCCGAGACGTCGTCGGTCGGCTCCCCGTCGTGCTCGGTCACGAGGCGCACTGTATCGAGGCGGGCGGGGCCGGCCGTGTGGTGATGGGCGCAGGTGACTGGAGACGGATGACAAGAATGACCCGCATGCGCGTCATCGTTCTCACCAGTCGCGGTCGGGAAGTGGCGGCACGCGTGGCGGCGGAATCGATCGAGAGGTGGCACCCGGGAGCGGAGATCGAACTGGTGGACCTCGGACCTCGCGCGGAGGTCGGGATGGTCGGCGAGCTTCGTCACTCCGACGTCCATGTCGGACTCGGGCCGGCGTGGGCTCGATGGGCTGCCCTCCCTTCGGTGCTCACGTCGAGGCTTGATGACGAGCTGGTGGTGCTTCCCGACAGCGTCTGGTTGATCGGGTCCGACCTCCCGGAGGCCGAAGGGACCACGTTCTTGGCGCGTCACGGCGATGCGCGAACGGGGATCACCTACGGAGGTCTGGTTCCCGAGCTGCTCCAGGTGGGGCCATCGTCGGGAGAGGTGCTGGGCTGGTGGACGGCGCAGGCGGTCGCATCGACCTGTGGCGACGGACTCGACGCGGGCGTCGACCCCTGGTCTGAGTTCGTCTCGGGCGGCGAAGGGGTGACGATCTCGTCGAGTGGGGCCTTCCGACTGGGGCCGTGGCTCGCGCCTGATGCCGACGTCGTGCGGCTGGGGGATCAGGTGGCGCTGGACGGTTCGCCCGTGTCGATCGTGCACTTCCCCGGCTTCGATCCGACGGAGCCGTTCTGGTGGCCGAACGGTGATCGCCGGGGCACGCTGCTGAGCGGTGCCCCCGCCATGCGGCCGATCGTGCACGCCTACGCGGAAGCCCT
>DATEEV010000306.1:0-11675 GCA_035281005.1 Microthrixaceae bacterium
GGATCGGTCACCCGCCGCGCACCCTGGTGGTCCGTAGGCTCGCGGGCATGGGCCTTCGTTCTGCCGACGAGTACCGGGCAGCCCTCGACGACGACCGCCGAGTGCACTACCGGGGCCGTCGGGTGGAAGTGCTGCACGAGCCCGACCTGCGCATCGCGGTCGACCACGCGGCACTCGACTTCGAAGTCGCGCACGACCCGCGACATTCCGAGCTCGCGATCAGCACCGACCGGGGAGAGCGGTTCTCCACCTACTACGCGGTCCCGCGGTCGACCGACGACCTCCTGCGGCGATCCTCGCTGATCGAGACCGTCACGGGCCTCGGCGGCACCATGGTGACGCTCGTCAAGGAGATCGGCTCCGATGCGCTGTTCGCCCTGTTGCGTACGCTCGATGGTGCCGAGCTCGCCCGGGCCGAGCAGTACTGGCGCCACTGCCGCGATCGCGACCTCGCCGTGGCGGTCGCCCAGACCGACGTGAAGGGCGACCGGTCACTCCCCCCGCATCGTCAGCCCGACCCCGACCACTACGTGCGGGTCGTGGCCGAGACGCCCGACGGCATCGTCGTGCGAGGAGCGAAGACCCACACGTCGGTGAGCGCCAACAGCGACGAGATCATCGTCCTGCCCACCCGGGCGATGGGCGAAGCCGACGCCGACTGGGCCGTGTCGTTCGCGGTGCCGATCGACACGCCCGGGTTGCACCTCTATGTGTCGAGCTACCACGCCGGCGAGCTCGACGCCTTCGACCATCCGCTGTCGTCGCGCCACAAGATGCTCGAGACGCTGACCGTGTTCGACGACGTGGTCGTGCCGTGGGACCGGGTGTTCCTTTGTCGGCGACCCGAGCTGGCCGGCCCCCTCGCGCTCGCGTTCGTCGAGTACCACCGCTTCACCGCGGTGAGTTACAAGCTGCCGTTGCTCGACCTGCTCGTCGGCGCGACGCTGCGCATCGCCGAGCTCAACGGAGTTGCGGGTGCGAACCACATCAAGGAGAAGCTCGCCAAGCTCGTGATCTATGCCGAGACGGTGCGCGGGCTCACCCACCTCGCGGCGATCCGGGCGAAGGTCGACGACCGCGGCATCGCCGTGCCCGACCCGTTGACCACCAACCTCGCCAAGTACACGTTCGCCACGCAGTACCACGAGCACCTGCAGTACGTGCAGGACTGCGCGGGTGGGCTGCTCGTCACCGGGCCCGGTGGCGACGACTGGGACGACCCCGAGACGCGAGCCGTGCTCGAGAAGTACTACGCGGCAGCGGGTGACGCCGAGGAGCGGTTGCGCATGATGCACCTGATCTCGGACCTCACCGCGCGTGACTTCGGCGGCTACCACGCGGTGCTGGCTGTGCACGCCGAGGGCTCGATCGAGGCCGAGAAGATGCAGATCCTGCGCGAGTACGACGCCGACGCGGCGATCCGCTATGCCGACGAACTGGCGTCGGGCCGGGTCGCCGCGCGGCGCTGACCTACGATCCCCGGGACATCGTGGCTCGGCGCGAAGCCGCACCGACCGCACACATTCGGGAGGCTCTGTGGGTATCGGGGAAACTGGATACGACATCGTCAAGGTGCTGCACATCCTGTGCGCCGTCGTGGGGTTCGGCGGCGTGCTGCTCAACGGGGTCTACGCCGCGCAGGCCCGCAAGCGACCACCCGCCGAAGGCCTCGCCGTGATGGAGGCCAACGTCTTCGTCTCGAACAAGATCGCGAAGATCGCGATCTACCTGACCCTCGTCCTCGGCTTCGGTGTGGTCGGGATGAGCGACCAGCAGATCGAGTTCACCGATCTCTGGGTGATGATCAGCATCATCCTCTTCATCGCCTCGTTGCTGGTGAGCGAGCTGCTGCTCAGCCCGCGGGTCAAGAAGCTGGTCGCGTTGCAGCGTGAGATCGCGGAGGGTCCCCCGCCCCAGGGCGGCCCACCCCCGCAGGTCGCTCAGATGAAGGCATTGGGTGGTCAGGTCGGCGGCTTCTCCGGCTTCCTGCACCTGAGCTTCGTGGTGATCCTCTGCCTGATGGTGTTCCAACCGACCTGAGCTCCGCGCGAGTCGGTCAACGCGCCCGCTGGTACCGGCAGACCTGCACGCCGGTCGGCGTGCTGGTGGCCGAGACGAGCTCGAAGGGGAATGCCTCGCCGTTGCCCGGGTAGATGGTCTTGCCGCCACCGAGCACGATCGGTTCGATCATCAGGTTCATCTCGTCGACGAGGTCGGCCGCGAGCAGGGATCGCACGAGTTGCGCGCTGCCCATGACGTTGACGTCGCCGCCGGCCCGATCTCGCAGTGCCGTGACCGCGGGAACGAGGTCCGCGCCGCGAATCAGTGAGGTGGGCGCCCACGTGAGGTCGGCCTCGGAGAGCGTGTCGGACACCACGTGCTTCTCGGCGGCGTTGATCCAGTCGGCGAACGGGTCGCCGGCGCGTCCGGGCCACGCGCCGGCCATGACCTGCCAGGTGCGGCGGCCGTAGAGCAACGCCTCGGTGCGGTCGGCGACCTCGCTGATGGCCGACCCCATGACGTCGGGATCGAAGAACGGCATCGACCATCCGCCGTGGCGGAAGCCACCGTCGGTGTCCTCCTCGGCACCGCCGGGCGCCTGTACGACGCCGTCGAGACTGATGAACTCGCTGATCACGATTCGCATGACCCAGCGACGCTACAACCGAACCGAACTCATTGGTGCGTGTGAGACTCTGACGTCGTGGTCGACGTCGGTGACGGCCCCAGGCCCAAGACAGGGAGAACGACGTGAACCGGAACTTCACTCAGACGATGAAAGTCCACTGTCCCGATCCGACGAAGCTCATCGCGCTGATCGAGGAGTGGGATCAGGTCCACGCGATGTCCGACATCACCGCCTACATGGGCACGCGCATGCTCGCTGATCGCGCACGACTCGGTTGGTACCTGCTCATCATCGACTTCGGTGTCATCGACCCCGACGTGTCAGCTGCCGAGGAGGCCGCCCGACACAATGAACGGCCGGAGACGAAGGCGATGGCGGCCGCGGCGGCGAAGCTCATCGACAGCGAGATCGAGTACGGCCACTTCGACGAGGTCTACCGCACGGATCGCTGAGTCTGGTCGCGATCATTCGACCGGATCGAGCACGAAGAGCGGAATCTGACGGTCGGTCGCAGCCTGGTAGCTGTCGTAGTCGGGCCACACCTTCGTCGCGATCGACCACCACCGGGCCTTCTCGTCGCCGGCCACCTCGCGCACGGTGTAGTCGAGGGTGTCGGGTCCGTCCTGCAGGCGAGCCGTCGGGTTCGCGCGCAGGTTGTGGACCCAGTTCGGGTTGTTCGGCGCTCCGCCCATCGAGCCGATGACGGCATAGCTCGAGCCGTCGGCCACGCGGACGAGCGGAGTCTTGCGGACCTTGCCCGACCTGGCCCCGAGGGTCCAGAGGATGATCCATTGCTCGCCGACGATCTGGCTCGGCTCGGCGCCGGCCGTGCGCTCGTATCGCTCGACCTCCTCGTTGATCGGGTCCCACGGGCTCGGTTCGTACTCGGCGTCATCGAATGCGGACATCACAGCCTCCTTCCGCCGTCACCCTATCGACGGGTCGGAGTGCGAGCTGGCTGAGGGAGCTCGTTACGACCTCGGCATCAGTCTGATGCGGAGGCGCTTGTTGCCCTTCCCCTTGGACTCGGTCTTGACGACCTCGAAGTGACCGATCTCGCCGGTCGAGCGGACATGGGTCCCGCCGTCGGCCTGCTTGTCGAGACCGACGATGTCGACGACGCGGATCTCCGTCACCGACTCCGGGATCATGTTGACCTTCGTCCTGATCAAGTCCGCATCCGCGAGCGCGGTGCCACGCGGAAGGAAGGAGACCTCGATCGGTCGGTCCGCCGCGATCTCGGCGTTGACGAGTTCGGTCACCCTGGCGGCGAAGCCATCGGGCAACGGATCGAACTCGAAGTCCATCCGCGCTTCGAGGGGCTCCATGTTCCCGCCGGTCACCGGGGTCCCCCACTCGTTCCAGATCACACCGCACAACACGTGCAACGCCGAGTGCGTCCGCATCAGCTGGTGACGACGCTCCCAATCGACGACGCCCTGGACCGTGTCGCCCACGGCAGGCAGCGTGCCATCGAGCGTGTGCCAGAGATCGTCACCCTCCTTGCGGACGTTCGTCACCGTCGCCGAGCCGAGGGTGCCGGTGTCGTGCGGCTGGCCACCACCTGTCGCGTAGAACGCGGTCCGGTCGAGCGTGACCCGACCTCCCTCGGCATCGACACCGGTCACCGTCGCGTCGAACTCCCGCAGCTCCGCATCACGCAGGTACAACAGATCGGTCATGAGAGGAGTCTGCCCGACACGCCTCGCCGAGCCGTCAGGGCGCCGAGAGCTGCGCCATGACCGACCCCCAGTCGAGCCACACCTGCTCGCGGCAGATGAGGCCGTCGCGAAACCCGAATACGTGGAAGATCCGGAAGCGGATCGAGCGACCGTTGCCAGGAATGCCCATCATCTCGCCGATCACCACACCGGTCATCTCGGACTCCATGAACAGCTGCTGGTCCACGACAGTGCGGTGCAGCACCACCTCTCCCTCGGTGCGGAACTGCTGTGTCAGGTACGTGTAGAAGCCCCGGGCGCCGTCCTTGCCATGAAACGGACCGCCCGGGAGGCCCACGGGGTCGTGCTCGACGTCGTCGGTGTAGACGCTGACCGCCCCGTCCACGTCGCCCGCCCCCTCCGCGGCCAGGTGCCGATCGACGAGGGCCATCATCTCGTGCTCACCCAGCGCCGCGTGCTCGTCGGTTTTCTCGTCCACCGTCATCTCGTTCTCCTTCGATTCGCCCACATCATCGGATGCGTCGGTGTATCATCATGAGAATGTACTCTCATGTCAAGGGACCCATCGCATGAGTACCCGCTCCAACCAGCGGGCTCGGACGCGTGCTGCCATCGTGGGCGCCGCCGCGGATCTCGTACGCGAGGGCGCCGAGCCGTCGATCCCCTCCGCGGCCGAGCGAGCGCTGGTGTCAGTGGCGACCGCCTATCGCTACTTCCCCTCGGCCGACGAGCTCTGGTTCGAGGCAGCAGCGTCGAGCCTCGACTTCGAGCCTCGCTTCGCCCGTGTCGCCGAGGAACTCGACGCCGTCGGCGAGGACACCCAGGCCCGACTCGAGGTCGCCATGCGCCACATCGAGTTCGAGATGCTCGAGAACCAGGCCCCGTACCGGCGGCTTGCGAAGGCAGCGCTCGACCGCTGGTTCGAGCAGGCCCCCTCCGGCGAGGAACGGACCGTGGTCCGCGAGGGTCGCCGGAACCACGTCATCGCGATGGTCCTCGCGCCGCTTGAAGGTCATCTGCCGAAGGACGACGTCGAAAAACTCGCCCACGCCCTCGGTCTGATCATCGGCACGGAGGCGATGATCGCACTGACCGATGGCGTCGGCCTCGGTGTGGAGGAGGCCAAGGGAGCATTGCTCGACGCCGGACGCTGGCTCCTCGCCGGCGCGCTGGCTGAACTCGACCGGCCGGACACTGCGGGATAGGCGACTCGCACGTTGGTGCGGATCAGCTCGGCGTCGGCGAGGTCGGTGTCACCTGGGAGGAACGACACCTCGATCGGACGGTCAGCCGAAATCTCGGCGTTGACGAGCTCGGTCACGCGGGCGGCCAACCCCTCGGGCAGCGGGTCGAACTCGAAGTCCATCCGCGCCTCGAGCGGCTCCATGTTCCCACCCGTCACCGGCGTGCCCCACTCCTTCCAGATCACTCCGCACAACACGTGCAACGCCGAATGCGTCCGCATCAGCTGATGACGTCGCTCCCAGTCGACGTCGCCGTGCACCGACTCCCCCACCGCCGGCAGGTCACCGTCGAGGGTGTGCCACACCTCCTCCCCCTCCTTCCGAACGTTCGTGACCGACTCGCCGCCGAGCGTTCCGGTGTCGTGCGGCTGTCGCCACCCGTCGCGTAGAAGGCGGTCCGATCGAGCGCGACTCTGTTGCCCTCCCCATCGACGGCCGTCACTTTCGCATCCATCACACGCAGCTCCGCATCCCGCAGGAAGACCAGCTCGGTCATCCCCCGAGTCTGCCCGCGAGCTCAGTTGTTCGGACTCGGAGTGTCACGCCACGGCGCCCGAGCACGTGGCCCGGGCGCCGTCGGGTCCATTCCGGTCCGTGGCGTGGTCAGGCGACCCAGGTGGCGAAGTTGAGATCACTGACGATGCCAGTGGGCTCGAACCAGGCCGTTGAGAGCGTCGGGTGCACGGCCCGTTCCCAGACGGACCCACCGGCGTAACCGGCGTTCTGTCCGAACAGCGCCCATCCCCCGTCCGGTCCTGCCGTAGCGCACGTCTGCTCAACGACCAGGGCGTACTTGGTCCCGGCGACCACCGTGGCAGGGCTGCTCAACGCCATGTCGGTCAACGCGGGGCCGGGGTTGATGGTCCCGTCAAAGGTTCCAGTTCCCAGCACGGTCGAGTTCGGTACGCCCGTGGCGTCGACCGGACGGATGCTCAGCGAGAGCGCCGAAGGCGCACCCGACACTCGCTTCGGCGTCAGCGACACCATGTCGAGGCTGCCGGAACGACCCGCGGTGAAGGTCTGCGCGACACGCCAACGGAACCCGCTGCCGTCCGCGGTGCAGTACTGAACCACCGGCGCGCCCGGGTTCAGGCTCGAAGCGAGGAACGTCTGGTCGACGGTGCTCTGTGGAGGTGGATCTTGCTGCCCCCCACCCCCCGTCGGCGGCGGCGCGCACGCTGACGCGAGAGCGACGAAGACGAGCGCCGCGGCCAGAACCGCGGCACGTCCCACCAGGTTGGACTTGTTCATTGTTCTCCCTCAGGTTCCGCCTTCCCCCCCTGCGGAGAATACCCGTCGACCTCAGCGGGCCCATCATCTCGCCGATCACCAGGCCTGACATCTCCGGCTCCAGGTGTGGACCGTGTTGACGAACGTAGTCAGCAGCGCGACCTCGGCCAGGCGGCGGGGCTCGACCGCGAGCTCGGTGTGATCAGACCCAACTGACTACGGACTCGCGATCCCGATCTTTGAGCTCGACGCCGTGCTGTCCAGCGACAACAGTTCGGCCTGTCGAGCCGTGCTGAGCAACGACCCAGCCGGACCCACGAATGCGGGTTACTGATTTCGCACGTTGGTTCTGATCAGGTCGGTATCGGCGAGGGCGGTGTCACGCAGGAGGAACGACACCTCGATCAAGCGGTCGGCCGCGATCTCGGCGTTGACGAGCTCGGCCACCCTGGCCGCGAAGCCCTCGGGCGACGGATCGAACTCGAAGTCCATGCGGCGCCTCGAGCGGCTCCATGTTCCCGCCGATCACCGGCTTCCCCCACTCGTTCCAGATCACGCCGCACAGCACGTGCAGCGCGGAGTGCGTCCGCATGAGCTGGTGGCGCCGTTCCCAGTCGAGCACGCCGTGCACCTGCTCCCCAACCTCGGGTAGGTCGCCATCGAGGGTGTGCCACACATCCTCACTCTCCTTGCGGACGTTCGTGACCAAGGCACCGCCGAGCGTTCCCATGTCATGCGGTTGTCCACCACCCGTCGCGTAGAAAGCGGTCCGATCGAGCGCGGCGCGGCTCCCGCCCGACCCGCCCGAGTCGACGGCCGTCACCGTCGCATCGAACTCACGCAGCTCGGCATCACGCATGTACAGCAGCTCGGTCGGCATTCGCACATTGTGCGCCGACACGAGGCGACCCTGCTCAGGCCGAGGGAGGCGTCACGTACCGACGAGAGTTCGAATTCCGGAATCGCCCAAGGCTGCGCACTCGCAGCTCAACCCGCAAGGGTGACGCGGACCACCCCATAGAGGGGGTCAGGAGCCTCTGGGACGATTTGGTAGGTGGCACCATCACGAACGTTGATGGCTCCCGAGCCAGCCACCTCGTAGGCGGAACCGTCCAGACACTCGATCAACCCCCCTATCTCGTAGCTCTGGGATCCGATTGCAATGTCGTGCAGCGTGTATCGGCTACCGGTTGGGCGCACCTGTTGATCAGCGATCCGGACCTCGATGAACAAGGGGCAGTATTCGTCTGTGTACGCCAAGTCGATGGAGGCCAGCTCCGACGATGGCTCGGAGGTTGGGGCAGAAATGTGCGCACTGTCAGTGCTAATGGCAGCCTCGACGGTCCCTAACGTGACAGAGCTCGGCGCGGGGGACGTCGACACGGCGGGCGACGGCGCGAGCACGCCAGCTGCGGTCAGGCTTCCAAGCAACGTCGCCGCCGCGGTGATCAGCGCGGCGACGGCTGCGATCATCTTCCGGGTGCCGGTCCAGAAGCCCTCGGCGCCGCGTTCAGCTTCCTCCTCCATCACCCACCTCCTCCGTCGCCCAGGGTTTCCTGGGTGACTTCTCACACAACGAAAGTCTAAGTCGACCAGGGTCGCGTCAGAAGGACCGCCTCTGCCCCGCTACGGCTACTCCCTTCGCAGCTCGGTGCAGTCGCCCCAAGACTGAGTGCGCTACGCGCTTCGCCGCTGGTGTTCAGTCTCGCTCAGCAGTCCACTGCTGCAATGCGATCTCCATTTGCGCGGGATGGTGTAGAGAGGTCGCCATCGAGGGTGTGCCACACATCCTCTCTCCTTGTGGACGTTCGTGACCAAGGCACCGCCGAGCGTTCCCATGTCGTGCGGTTGTTCACCACCCGTCGCGTAGAAAACGGTCCGATCGAGCGCGGCGCGGCTCCCGCCCGAGTCGACGGCCGTCACCGTCGCATCGAACTCACGCAGCCCGGCATCACGCAGGTACAACAGCTCGGTCATCAATGCAGTCTCCTCCTCGCGCCGAGACCCGGCAGCCGCGAAGCGCCGCCGCGCGCCTCCAGGCCGGGGCTGCGCGCGTTCGCTCGTGTGGCTCGCTCAGGGGCGGGAGGGATTCGTGGACGGGACGCCCCCCAGCTGGAGAATCATGTCGAGCCGGTCGCGGACGGCCTCACACTCGACGATCTTGCCGTCCAGCACACGGAAGTAGTCAACGAAAAGGAGGTCCAACTTCTTGCCGGACCCGGCGATCGTGCCCAGAGGCGTTGCGAGGTCGCTCACGTGAGTTCCCTTGAACCGTCCGGTCACGTAGACCTCGTCTCCTGACTCGACGATCCGGACGAGCTCCATGTGCGAATCCGGAAGCGCGTTCTTCAAGGCCTGCGCAGCTGCGTGATGCCTCGCGACGTTCAGCGGCCCGCTCGGCGTGATCGAGATGCAGTCGGGATCGAAGCACGCCATCGCCCCGTCGATGTCGCCTGCTCCGAACCGTTCGAAGAACTGCTCTGCAACGTCCAGCGTCTGACCCATGTCTGCTCCCACACGCAAGATAGATCCCTCACGCGGACAGAACGCGTTCCAGATGCAAGGGCCTCGGCCGCGTGAACTCGGTCGCGGTCACCGTGCGGCGAACGCGTAGGGCTGGGGAGCGTGGCCGTTGGCCAGGGTGGGATCGAGCACGAGGTTGATCTCGCACTGCATGCCGTCGGGATCGGTGAAGTCGACGCCGATGACCGGGCCGAAGTCGGTGACCTCGCCGCTGCTGTGGCCCTCCGCCACCAACCGATCACGCAACGCCCAGAATGCGTCGGCGTCGGTGACCTCCAGCCCGAAGTGGTCGATGTGGCCACGGTCGAACATGGTCGGCTGGCCGGTGGCGTGGGAGTTCGCGGTGACCTCGAAGAGGTTGAGGCCGTTGCCGGGCCCCAGCCGGATGATGCCGACGCGACCGAAGGGCACTTCCTCGAGATCGATGAGGGACCCCCCGAACATGTCGCAGTAGAACGCTGCGGAGCGATCGAGGTCGGTGGTGACGATGGCGACGTGGCTGATGCCTCGGACAACTGGCATGGGAGACCTCCTGGCTCGTGTGGGTACTGGCTCGACCGTGCACCGCGGCGGCTGTGGTTCGGCTGTGGTCCGACCGAGAAGTCGGCGGTGGTCTCCCGGGACCGACGGGTGACCCATGGGTAAGGTCACGTGGCATGCGGCTCGCCGTCCTCGGCCCGGTCGTGCTGGCCGCCGACGACGGTGGCGTGGTGCCGATCACCCCCCGGAAGGCTCGGGAGGTGCTGGCGATCCTGGCGCTGGAGCACCCTCGGCCGCTGTCACTCGACGCGCTTGCGGCGCGGCTGTGGGACGAGCCCCCACCGGCCGCGGCGAAGACCGTCCAGGGACTGCTGTCGAGGCTGCGACGAGCCCTGGTGTCGGCGGGCGCGCCAGAACCGGGCATCGCCGGGGGTCCCGTCGGCTACACCCTGGTCTTTAACGGCGACCTGGACGTCGCCGAGTTCGAGCGGTTGGTGCGCGCCGGACGCCAGTGGATGCAGACGGCCACATGGACGCTCGCGAGCGACGCGCTGGCCGAGGCGCTCGACTTGTTCCGAGGGCCTCCGGAGCTCCCGGCCACGACCACAGGCGCGTCGCAACAGGTGTGGCTCAACGAGCACCGTGCCGGCGTCGCCGAGGACCACGTCGAGGCGCGGATCAACGCCGGCCACCTCGACGCCGCCATCGCCGAGCTGGAGCTGCTGATCGCGGCTCACCCGTTCCGTGAGCGGTTGTGGGAGCTCCGGATGACAGCGCTCGCCCGGGCCGGCAGGACCGCAGAGGCGCTGCGCACTTTTGCAGAGGCCCGCGCCGCGCTGGTCGAGCAGGTCGGCATCGAACCAGGGGAAGGGTTGCGGCGGCTCGAGCAGGAGCTCCTCGACGGACGCACCCCGCCGATCGTTCCCGCACGGCCCGTCTCGACACCTCCGGCCACCGAGCGTGTCGGGGACGCGGCCTCCGGCCCGATCATTCACTACGTGCCGGTCGACGACGTGCACATCGCCTGGTGCAGCATCGGCGAGGGCGAGGACCTCGTGATCATCAACCCGGGGACCATGCCGGCCGACTGCATGCGCACCGAACCCCGCCTGGCCGACGCCCTCGATGGGTTGACGTCCTTCGCCCGGGTCACCTGGTTCGACCGCCGAGGTATCGGGCTCTCCGACCGCTGCACGGCGGACCACCTGCCCACTGTGAGCGACTGGGTGCGGGACCTCGAGGCCGTGCTGGATGCGGTCGGTGCTACCGCGCCGGTCGTCTACGCCTGTGAGGATGCGACCGCAGTGGTGCTCCATCTCGCCGTGCAGCACCCGGAACGACTCGCCGGAATCGTGCTCTCCAACGCCCACGCCCGCTTCACAAGGGCGGAGGGCTACCCCCACGGGTGGGACCCTCTGCTCGCGGCCCAGAGCGCGAGCGAGGTGTCGGCGGCCGAACCGGTATCGGGTGGAGTCGACCTCCTCACCGTCATCGCCCCGTCGGTTGCGGGAGATGCCGAATTCCGCGCCTGGTGGGACAACTCCGGCCGCCGGGGAGCCTCACCCCAGGTGGCGCTCGCCCTCCGAGACCGCCACCAGAACAGCGACCTCCGCGATCTCGTGGCTCGGGTGACGGTCCCGGTGCTGCACCTCGTCAACCCGACCGCGCCCGCCCACGACCCCGGTCACGACCGCTACCTCGATGCCCACATGTCAGACATCGAGACCCACGCGCTGCCCGGTCCCGACGAGCTGTGGTGGCTCGACGCCAGCGGGTCCTTCGCCTCCCACGTCGAGCGGTTCACGCGCCATCGCTCTGCCGCCCACCGACTGCGACACGCCGGAGCGGGTCGCGGAGGCTTGAGTGCCTGACGAGTACCGTGCGCTA
>DATEEV010000307.1:0-21698 GCA_035281005.1 Microthrixaceae bacterium
CGGGGTCGATTGGAATGCCGAGCTGGTGCGGGGCGACTTGGGGCAAGCGGTTCAGCGGCTCAAGCAGGAGCCAGGCGAGGGCCTGTTCGTGGGTGGCGTGACGCTCCCCCTGGCGTTGGCAGATCTGGGACTGATCGACGAATACGAGTTCCTTGTGCAGCCGGTCCTTGCCGGACACGGGCCGACGTTGCTCGCCGGTCTGCGCGAGCGAATCCAGCTCGAGCTCGTGGATCGCCATGAGTTCCGGTCAGGGGCAGTCGCCCTGCGATACCGGCCCACGCGAGTTTCAGCTTGAGGTGATTTGTCCTGGCACGTTGGCCGCTGCCTCGCGACGGAACGACGGCTCTGGGCGCGACGCGACGAGCTCGCGTGTCCCAGAAGGCGCGGCCATAACGGCATGGGACATGACGACGAAGTGCCTGCTTGAGAGTTCGGGTGGGCGTTGCGAGCGTTTCGTAGTGTCGGGACCGGCCGACGGACTGGTGGCACCCACCGGTCGGCAATGCCTTCGACGCCCCGGTCGCGGTCGGGGTCTGTCGGCACTGCCCGGTCAAACGGGAATGCCTCGACGAGGCCATGGAGCTCGAGGCGTCGGGGGCCCGTTACGGCATCCGCGGCGGGCTCACCGTGGAGCAGCGCGACCGGCTCGCCAGGAAAACCGTGACCACACCGTGACCACGAGCGACTCGTCGACGACCGCCGAAACGCGATCACCCCTGTCGTTGTTGAGCCCGAGAGGAGAATCGAACTGACGACCTGCTGTTTACAAGCCGCGAGTCGAGTGTCCGCCCAAGTCCATTCAGGCCCGCCGTGTCGCGGTTTTCGCATCGACGTCTCACGGGATTCAACCGCCGATATCCGTGGGTGTCCAGAGATTGGTGAGACAAACGGTGAGACGCGGCGGGTGTTGCCGTTCAGGCGACGTGTGCTCGGAGCCACGAGGCGAGTTCTGTCGTCGAGGGTGAGGGCGGACGAGCCGGTCACTCATGTCGCGGCGAGCCGGTCGAGGATCTCGCGATGCTCGGCGACGGTGTCGCGAGCAGCGCCGAGTACCTCGGCATCGGCGGCCGCGATCTGGGCGAGCGTGTCGGCGGCGAGCTTCTCCACGCTGACCCCGCGTTCGGACGCGACTGCCTTCAGCCGGGCCAGGACTTCGGGAGACACCTCAACGCGCAAGGTCACGCCTCCAGTGTAAGTAGCCGGCCGGACGGACTCCGCTGGTTCCGGTTGCGGAACACGCCAGTCTGTGCCACTCCCTGACCAACCGATTTGGCCACCGATTCGAGCGTGCCGAGACACGCGAGGATTGACGACGCAGCGCCAGGGAGCGACTCGACCCCCAGTCGGCGACCGTGTCATTCATCGCCCACGAGCAGTTCGACAGCGGCGCTGTCGGGGAACTGCACAACGAGGTGGAGTTCCCCGCCGTTTGCTTGGACGAAGCGCTTGAGCGTGGACAGGAGCATGTCGCTGCGGCGTTCGAGTCGCGAGACTTCGGACTGGTCCATCTCCAGGAGCTCGGCGATCGTCGACTGCGTGAGTGTTCGTGCTTCGCGTAGCCGGCGGAGGGTGGCCTGCCGTTGGTTGATCTCGGCGAGCACCACGTCGAAGCGAGCCTTGGCCCGTGGCTTGGCGTCCAGGAGGTTCTTGAAGCGCTCATGGGCGCCCTCGGCCTGTTCCCAGTCGTCCTGGGTGAGGTTCGAGTCGGCCGCCTTGGCGGTGTCGACCGGGATGGTTCGTTTCGTCATCGGTTGCCTCGTTTCACGATCGGGGTCAGGTCGGTGTGTTGGCGGGTGTACTGCTCGAGTCGGGCCTGGGCCTCGGTGATGTTCGGGCGGTACCAGTTGTTGCCGAGAGCGGTCTTGTCGCCGGCGATCAGTACGACGGCGACGTCGGTGCCATCCGGTTGGGTGCAGAACCCGTAGAGGATCCGGAGGACGGGTGGGCGGTCGGCGTAGGGCGTGCTCAGCGTGGGAGGGGTCCGGCGGAGTGCGTGCAGGTCGTAGCGAGCGGTCACGACCGGGTGGGACTCGTCGCGGGTCTCGTCATCGAGATCGCGGCCGTGTTGTTCGAGGGCCACGAGCAATGCCATGACCTCGGCGAAGACTTCCTCGTCGCTCTCGGCGAGCTCGGTCAGCCAGCGCTCGAAGAGTGGGTGGTACCGCGTGTCCACCACATGCACTCTACCACATATGCATTCAAGCGCATAGGTGGCCGCTGAACCAGGTGGTCAGGGGACGGCACAGACTGGCTTGTTGCGCAAGCGCAACGAGCGGAGCCGGCCGATGCCTCTCCGAGCTGGCCAGCCTCCAGCTGCGCCCCTGTCGGGCACATTGAGGGCAGTACGTACCGACGTGGGATGAAAGGATCTCCGCCAGTCGGGGGTCTTGGTGGGTGATGGGAGAGTCGCGAACAGCCGATCTTCAGGCGGAGGTGCGCAACTTCGAGGACTTCGTCGCGACTGACGGGGCACGGCTGCGGCGGGTCCTGGTCGCCCGTGAGGGCATGGATGTCGGCAGTGACCTGTGTGCCGAGGCGCTCGCAGCGGTGTGGAAGGACTGGGATCGGGTGGGGCGGATGTCGAACCCAGCCGGGTACGCGTACCGCGTCGCGCAGTCCGCGAACCGCCGCCACCGCCGCTGGGGCCGTGGAGTCGAGTTCCCTCGTGAAGAGCTCGACCCGGCGTGGGAGGACGTGTCAGGCGACATCTTCTTGTCGCTCGGCGTACTCAAGCCGCTCCAGCGCACGTGCGTGGTGCTCGTACACGCGCACGGATGGAGCTACCGGGAGGTCGCGGAGATCCTCGACATCTCGGTTGCAGCGGTCACCAACCATGTCCATCGAGGTATGCAGCGGCTACGCCGTGAGCTCGGGGAGGAACGATGAAGCCCACAGTGGAGGAACGACTCACCCGAGCGGGTCGAACGCTCGACGCCGCGACCGCCGCGCTGGCTATGTCCGATCAGCCGTTGAATGCCGCCGAGCCAGAAGCCCCGACGTCGGGCGTCCGGTGGCTTACCGGTGTCGCGGCCGCGGTGCTGACCGTGGCGGTGATCGGAGCTGCGGCGCTCGCGTTGCGTGGTCCCGGCTCCGATACAGAGCCGGCCGCCGGAGCGGAAGCGCAGGTGTCCTCAGCGGTGGAAGCGACACGGTCGGTGTCGGCGATGGCGGTCGACATCCACGGCGCGTGGAGTTTCGCCACAGACGGGGCGGACGCCATCTGGAACTACGGCGCACCCGACCGGTGGGAACAGATGGCCCAGTCGGAACAACCGAGGCTCGATCGCAACCCGCCGGGCGGCGTGACGATCCGTCTCTACGTCGGCGACAAGACCTGGACGACCGAGGAGGGCCACTGGCGCGCCGAGGTCCCGGCACGCGCCGTGCAGCCGGACCCTCTCACCATGCTCGACGAACTCGCCGCCGCCGACTGCGCTGTCGAGGAGGATGGACAACTCGTCGCCTGGAACTCCGGCTCGGACACGTGTCCGAGTTTTGATGCTGGCAACCCGAGTGACCTGCCCGTCGGTACGTGGGTGTGGGTGCTCAGAGTGGATGACGATGGACGTCTTCGCGAGGTGCGATCCGGAGAGACCGCTGACTTCGGCGACGGCGTGCGGCTCGAGGGCCAGAGCGATCCCCTCGCCCGCGTCGGCGCACTCCCTGGAAGCTCAGCTCGCTTCTGGTACGACAACATCCCCGAGGTTTCGGGCGAACCCGCCGAGTAGACCGACAGCTACCACGTGCCCCCGAACGCCTGATACACGGATGGTCCATGTGGGCATCCCAGGGCGTTTCTTCTCCCTGGGCCCGCACTGTCACTCGACTCCCATCGGACGACTCCGGCAAACGCGTCGACTACCGCCAGATGCGGTTCTCGACCACCTCGGCCGACTTGGCGTCGGACTCCTGGATCCAATGCGCGTAGATGTTCGTCGTGGTCGATGGGTTGCGATGACCGACACGGCCCGAGACGGAACGGAGCGGCACGCCGGCGTCGAGCAGTTGCGTGACTTGCAGATGGCGCAGTCCGTGGAGGTGCACCCACGTGGGCAGGTCCATCCGATCGCGCAGTCGGCCGAACGCACGCGTCGCGTTCGACGGGTGCCACGGCGACATACCGCCCGGCTCAGGAGCCAGCACGAACGCGTCCTCCGAGAACTCGATGCCGCAGAGCGCGCACGCCTTCGCATGACGATTCCGGTGCTCGAGCAGGTAGTCGACCGCGAACGACGACAGCGTCACGGTGCGGTGCTGGTGGGTCTTGGTGTCCTTTTCGTACACCACGTTCGTCTCGCCGATCGCCGCCTCGATCCGGATCGTGCTCGCCTCCTCGTCGAGGTGTCGCCAGCGGAGAGCGCACAGCTCACCTCGACGCGCGCCGGTGTCGGCCGCGAGAACGATGAGCGTGGCCAGCGACGGGTTCACCTCAGCCGCCCGAGCGAGCATCGCCCGCGCGATCTCGATCGGCACCGGCTTCGGGTTCGAGCCGTGCTGGCGTGGAGGCTTCGCTCGCCGTGCGACGTTCTCGGCGACCCATCCCCAGCGCCTCGCCTGGTCGAGCACGCGACACATCACGATGTGACAGCCCCGCACCGTCGACCTCGAGTAGCCGGCCTCGACGAGCGCGCCGTAGACGCGGTCGAGGTGTTCTGCGGTCAGGTGCGAGAGCCGGCGCGACCCGAGCGCGGGAAGGAGGTGGCAGTCCGCCGACGTCCGATACGCACGCAACGTCGTCGGCTCGAGGCCCTCGAGCTCGGCTTGGCGGAGTCCGGACTCGATCGCGTCTGCCACGGTTCGCGTGCCGACCGAGACGTTCCCCCGGCTCGCTTCGGTGATCAACGCGGCCAACGCAACGTCGGCCTCACGCGCGGTGCCGACGAACACCATCGACTTCTGTTGACGCTTCTGCGTCAAAGGATCACGACCCGCATCGACGCGGAGCTCCCACGTTCCGGGACGGCGTCCCTTCCGCTTGCTGCCCTTCAACATGTCCTCCTGTCCCACGATCGGTGAGACGCCGGTGAGATTCCGTGGGACACGGTGACGGTCAGGTCTGAACACCAACCTGACCAAGCCGAGAAGCCCTCTGTTTCCAGCGGCTTCGAAGGGACTGGACGGAGCCCGAGCGGAGAATCGAACTCCGGACCTGCTGTTTACAAGCTGGTCAGGAGCCGTCTTCGCCGTTGACTGGAGCGCACTGTAGTCAATGATTCCGGGGATCTCTCGTCCAAGCGGTGCTGCCCCGACCACCCTGTGCGACCACGGGGATTAGCAAGGGATTAGCAAGACGGGCCTTGCCGCCCGCACCCCTCTCGGGCCGCGAAGGCACAGACGGAGGCTGCCAGGTCGTGTCAGCAAACCGTCGGCTCGTCGACGAACCCCCGCCCGGAGTCGCCACGGCAACCGTGCTCGATCTCGCCGACCGGCCCGACCGGTACCCTCCTCGGCAGATGAGCGACACGCCGACCGCCGATCGACTCCGCCGACAACTCGCGGTGTGGACAGCCATCCTCGGCGTCGCCGGAATCGGCCTCATCGTCGTGGGGTGACCGCAGACTTTGCCGAGAGCGGCGCGCAGGCCGTCGTGATCATCATCGGCGTCGTCGCGCTCGTGCTCGCCCTCATCGCGTTCGGCATGCGCGTTCGCCTCGCCTACCAACAGGGACGCGCCGGACGGTAGAGCTCGGCTTCGCCGACCGCGCTCGGTACGCTCGCCGCGTGGCTCATCACCGCCGTCGCCGCCGACCTCGAGCCCCACGCCTCACCGCCGCCGAAGCACCGCACGGCACCCGCGCTCGGTACACGTCGAGCCGATGGCGATGCCGCTGCCCCGAATGCCAAGCGAATGCCACCTATGAGGCCGCCCGCCGCTCGGCGCCCTTGAGCCCGATCACAGGTGGCACGAAGTCATGAACCCGATATTTCGCCACGGGCTTGGCCTCGGCCTTCGCCTCGTCGTCTCCGCGATCGCGATCGTCGGCGGGATCGCTCTCCTCATCGAACGCATCACCGGCACCATCACCACCGCCTTCGGCACAGTCGAGCAGATCACCCACCCCGAGGACGCGTGGATTGGCGGCACGATCGCGGTTGCCGGCATCGTCGGCCTCGTGCTCACCACTCTCGCAGAGCTCCGCGACCGATGAGCACACCACTCCGATGACCGAACGCCGCCGCGGTCGCACTCGCCGCGGGCTCGACTCCACGATCGGCGCGTGGCGCGCCAGCGGCTCGCTCGAGCAGGCCGACGACGCCTGGCTCGCGCTCGCCCGCATCACCGCAGACGTGTTGGACGAGGCCGCGCTCGACCCCGAGGAATCGCGGTTCACGATCGGCGCCCTGGCCGGCCGCCACCGCGAGAAGCTCGCCGCGCTCGATGACCGCCGACACCGCGCCGAGCGCGACGGCCCGACTCTGCTCGAGCTCCTGGCCGCGGTCGACGCGCCGACCGGCGACCCGGCCTTCTGAGCGCCGCGACCCGCGCGCAATCACCCGACGCGGTGACCGTCGCGGGCCGGCGATCGCGCGAACTTCGCCGGAACTCGTGACCGAAATGTGACCGCGGCGCCCGAGTTCGAGGCGACGACGAGCCGAAAAGCCCGCCGCTGTTGAGCCCGAGCGGAGAATCGAACTCCGGACCCCCTGTTTACAAGCTGGTCAGGAGCCGTCTTCGCCGTTGACTGGAGCGCACTGTCAATGATTCCAGGGGTCTCGTCCTCGGGGTGCTGCCCCGACCACTCTGTTCGACCACGGGGATGCGAGGGATTAGCAAGACGGGTTCTACGGCGTGATGAGTTCGAGCAACGCCGGCGCGACGAAGAGGCGGTCGTAGTTGCCTCGCTCGGTGACTTGCTGAAGCACGCCGAGTGAGACGAGCCGCTTGACAGCCTGGTTGGCGGCTTGGAAGGAGACCTCCAAACGGCGCGCCTCGGCTGCGACCGTCACGTAGGGGGTGGCCAGCAGGTCCTCGAAGAGTCGCATGCCAGTCGGACTCATGCGCTCAGCGGTGAGGTGCTGGCGCATCTGGTCGTGTTGGCCGAGCAATGCGTCGACCCGTTCGCGGGTCTGGGTCGCCTGGACGTCGATCGCGGTGGCCATGAAGCGAACCCACTCGTCGAAGGACCCTGTCGTGCTGATGTCGAGGAGCCCGTCCTGGTAGGTCCGTCGACGACGTTCCAGCCATCCCGACACTTCGAGCAGCGGTTGGGTGACCTCGCGCAGCTGCATCAAATGGAGCAGGATCAGCAGCCGACCGATTCGACCGTTGCCGTCGTTGAACGGGTGCAATGTTTCGAACTGGTAGTGCGCGATGGCGACTTGCGCGACGGCCGGGAGATCACGGTGCTCGGCAGTGATCCAGCTGAGGAGTGCGTCGACACCCGAGGTGAGCCGGTCGTCGGGAGGAGCGGGCACGAACCTTGCTTCGTCGACCGTGCAGTGCTCGGGACCGATGAGCACCTGGTTCGTGCGCTGGCGGCCGGCGTCGGGACCGTCGGCACGTGTCCCCGCGACGAGCAGGCGATGCACGGCACAGAGCAGGTCCCACGTGATCGCGCGGCCGTCCTGGACTTCGAGGATCGCGTAGCGCGCGGCCTCGACGTAGTTGAGGATCTCTCGAATCTCCGGCGTTCCTGGTTCGTCGAGAGCCTCTGCCTCGAGGACATCGGTGAACGCAGCGTGCGTACCTTCGAGCGCCGAGGTGCTGATGGCTTCACGGCGGAGGAACGGTTCACGGAACCGTGCCGGATCGGGGAGTCGCGCCCCCACTTGGTCGAGCATCCCCAGCGACTTCGTGGCAGCGTTGATGGCCATCCAGGTCGCGGTGGTGAGCTCGATGCGTTCAGGGAGCGGATGGGGGATGAATGCGGAGTGGGCAAACTCGGTTCCGTGCCGCCCGTCGAACCCCGCGATCGGCACCAACACCCCGATCGGGCTGGCGGAGAGCGCTTCGACGTCCACTGCGACCTCCGGTGTGGTGACGGCTGGGAGAAGTCAACGACCGGTGAAGAGTCCTCGACCAACTTCAACGATATCCGCCAGATCGATGAAGTTGCACCAACGAAATTCATCTTGGCCCGGGGCGATCCTCGTAGCGCCCAGCGGCACACGGTCGTGTGTCAGAGAACGTTCGCCCTGTCCCCGAACGGCACGAGTGGGGCACCCGCGTCCTGGCTCGACACACGCCCCAACCTGGACTGATCCCGGGAATTAGCGCCGAGATCGGTCCGAGGTCGCGGCGGTGAGCCCGCGGGCTCGATAGGGCAGCCCTGCCCCTACCCGGCGTCGCGTCGCGGGAGGTACGGTTGCTCGGGGTGTCGAGGGGAGATGCAGCACATGAAGCGTTTCGCATTGATCTTGGTGGTAGCAGTCGCGTTCGTCGCGGCGTCGTGTTCGAGCCCAGCACCCGGCGGGCCGCCACCGCCGACTCCGTCCGGATGCCTGCCGGCCAAGGGGAGCGGCAATCCACCGCAGCCGGCCGACATCTACTACCGCTGGAACGGAGTGGTCGGCGACGATGTGAACCTCACCCTCTACACAGACGCGACCTGCCAGACCATCGTGGTGGACCCCAACTATTTCTATCCCAGCGGGTTCGCGACCGTGCTCAGCCCTGCTCCGCCGGTGCCGCCGCCCTACACATCCTGGGTCGACGTTCCGCTACTGCTCGGCACCACCTCACAATCTTCTGGAACTGCCGCGCACACGGTGGCGCTCGGTGCCTGCTCGACGTTGTTCGGTGATGTCGGCACCGCCACCGTCTCGGCGGGGTACATGCTCGACGCGGTGATCGTCGCTGACAGCCTTCCGGCGAACCTGTGGGCATGCATCGCGATCGACTGGACCACGAACCCGCCCACCCAGGTGCGACCGTAAGGAGTCGGGGATCGAGTTCGACTCATCCCGGAACCACCACGGGCCCGTCACGCTCGACGGCTCTGCCTGCCATGGCGAGCTCGCGAGCGCTTCGGCTGACGTCGGACACATCGGCGTGGAGCGGAGCATGTCGGCGACTGCGCCAGTTCGAGCGTTCGGTGTTCACCCCGTCAGCTTGGCCGATCAGTCGGTGGTGAGGGGTGCCCCCTACCGCCGGTTCCGCGTCGTTCGCGCTTGACGCCGATTGGCACTTCGAGGGCAGGGGTCAGGCCGCCTGGTCCCTGCGTCGATGGAACGCGTGAGGCCGAGGCCAAGGCTAGAACGGATCGCTTGCGGCTCGATATCCCCGACACGGTTCGGAACTACGCCTTGAACGAGGGGTTCGCGGGGTGGCTCGATGAGCTGCCGACGCTCGTGCAGCGGCTGGCGGACGACTGGTCGCTGGCCGTCGGCGCGACGCTGCACGGTGGGCACGCGGCGCTCGTGGTCGAGGCGACGACCTCTGCCGGGACACAGGCGGTGTTAAAGGTCGGCGTTCCTGGCGATCGAAGCAAGTTGAGGTGCGAGGCCGCCGTGCTGCGCCTGGCCGAGGGCGACGGCTGCGCGCAGCTCCTCCTCGACGATCTCGACCGTGACGCCCTCCTGCTCGAACGACTCGGAACTCCGATGTACGAGGTTGTTTCCGATCCCGCGATCCGACACGACTTGCTCTGCGATCTGGCTACCGGGTTGTGGCGCCCCGTAGGAGATGACGCTGACCTGCCAACGGGGGCGGGGAGGGCCCACGCGTACGCCGAGCAACTCCCACGGCTGTGGCGGTTGGCAGGACGGCCGTGTTCGCAAGCGACCATGGACGACGCGATCGCGTGCGCGGAGCGGCGCCGACGCGCGCATGATGACCAAGCCGCAGTTCTCGTGCACGGCGATGTCCACGATGGCAACGCCCTCGTCGCCGCAGAAGGCAGCTTCAAGCTCATCGACCCGGATGGGCTGCGGGCAGAACCGGCCTGCGATCTCGGCACCATCCTCAGAGCCAATCCAGATGTTGGGGACGACTTGCGAGCCAGAGCCGACCGACTGGCCCTTCGCACCGGCGTCGACGTGACCGCGATCTGGGAGTGGGGAACGATCTACCGGGTCATCGGCGGCCTCCACAGCCGACGCGTCGGGTTCCAAACCTTCGGCGACCAGCTACTCGCAAACGCTGATCGACTCACCGAGGGATGACCGGCCTCCACCCCACACACGACTCCGCCTATGGACCCTCCGTGCTACCTGACCCCCATCGCCGGCAGCTGAACGGCGGGGCATCCCCGATCGCCGGTTCCGCGTCGTTTGCGATCGACGCGGATCGGCAACTCGGGGCGACGCCCCACCTGGAACTGCGGCGCGAAATGGACGCGCTCTGGGGGCAGCCTTGTGGTCGCGCGTGCCACCGGAGCCGTCGTTCGGTCGCGGCCTCGGATAGGTGGCGCGTGGTCCTCCGCAGGGTCCTCCAATCTCCTGCGCCGTATGACTCAGGTCCGTGGAAGCATCGACCGCTGCCGGAAGCTGGGAGTGCAGATGACTGAGTTTGTGTTCGTGCACGCCATCGGTCGCCCTGGACGCGACGCTTGGCCGGTTCAGGCCGCCCACCCAACCGCACGTTTCCTGACGCGCCGCGGCTTCGTTGAAGAGCAGCTTCCGTCGGAGTTCGCCATCGACGATGAGGGGCACTGGATTGCCGACCATACCGAGAGGTCCTCCATCGTGGTCGGGCACTCCTGGTCGGCCGTCGCTGTGCTCGCATCGGTCCTCGCTGGCGGTTCACCTGCCCGCGCGGCGGTTCTCATCGAGCCGCCGGCGACCTTCGTGGCGCCCGACGAACCCGTTGTCCGACAGCATGTGGCGGACCTGGCTCCAGCATTCGTTGCTGGGCTGTCGCTCGAGGACTTCCGCGCACGGTTCTCGGCGGGAATGGGCTTCGAACTCCCGCTGCCCGATTCGCAGGCGGCGGTGCGGTCTCTGGAACTCCTGCGCCGCCATCGTCCTCCGTGGGAGACGAGTCTCACCCCGGGCGACTTGCCTTCGCTGCGGATACCGGTAGCCGTGATAACCGGAGGATGGAACCCGTTGTATGAGGTCATCGCCGATGCCCTGAGTGACTTCCCTCTCGTGAGTCGTCACACGATTCCGGGAGGCGGTCATCGACCGCAAGACACGCAGCAGTTCAACGAGTTTCTGACTACCTGGTCAGACCCCGGCTCGTAGCGGCGGGGCGCACGGACGTGCCGGTCGATGGAAGCAACTCCCGCGACCACCGACGCCCGCCCGGCACCTCGACACCGCGACCGAGTCGGCGATCGGCTCGCCGCCAGAACCAGGCTGGGTGTGCTCACCTGATTTGGCCCCACTTGGGCGGGTAGTGCTCATCTGATTTGGCCCCACCTGTGGGGTCCACCGGTGGGTGTGTTCCGCCGTCGACCGTGGGCGATGCCCAAGAGGTCGAAGGTGAAGCTCTACGAAGAGATCCGCAAGGCTCATGAGTGCGAGGGCTTGTCGGTCCGCGAGCTGGCCCGCCGGTTCCACGTGCATCGCCGTGACGTCCGCCAGGCGCTGGCGTCGCCGGTGCCGCCGGCGCGCAAGAGGACCGAGCGGGCGGCACCGGCGTTGGATCGGTGGAAGCCGACGATCGACGGCTGGTTGGAAGCGGACCGGACCGCGCCGCGCAAGCAGCGGCACACCGCGCGGCGGGTGTGGCAGCGCCTGGTCGAGGAGCACGGCGCGCAGGTGGGTGAGTCGACGGTGCGCCGTTACGTGGCGGAGGTTCGCCGGCGGATGGAGGTGCCGCTGGTCGAGGTGATGGTTCCCCAGCATCACCCGTTGGGCGACGAGGCCGAGGTCGACTTCGGCACGGCGAGCGTGGTCCTGGCCGGGGTGGCGGTCGAGGTGTCGATGTTCGTCATGCGCCTCTCGGCGTCGGGCCGGGCCTATGTGCGGGCGTATCTGAACGAGGCCCAGGAGGTGTTCCTCGACGGTCACGTCCGCGCGTTCGAGCACTTCGGTGGTGTCCCGCGTCGGATCCGCTACGACAACTTGAAGGCGGCGGTCGAGCGGGTGTTGAAGGGTCGGGACCGTGTCGAGTCGGACCGGTTCGTCGCGCTGCGGTCGCACTACGGGTTCGAGAGCTTCTTCTGTCAGCCGGGCATCAAGGGCAGCCACGAGAAGGGCGGCGTGGAAGGCGAGGTCGGCCGGTTCCGTCGTCGTCACATGGTCCCGGTCCCTCACGTGGCTTCGATGGCCGAGCTCAACCAGATCCTCGCGGCCGGCGTCGCCCGTGACGATGAGCGGTTCATCGCGCACCGGCGCATCACCGTCGCGGAGCACTTCGCGCTCGAGGCCGACGCGCTGGGGTCCTTGCCCGCCGAGAGCTTCGACGTCAGCGTCGTCGCGAGCCACCGTGTGGACCGCAAGAGCCGCGTGTCGGTCCGCGGCTGTCTCTACTCGGTCCCTGCCGCGCATGTCGGCAAGCGGCTCGATGTCCGCGTCGGCGCCGAGAGCATCGAGGTCCTCGACGGGGCGGCCGTCGTGGCCCGTCATCCCCGGGCGCTCAAGGGCGACGAGGTCTTGGCCCTGGACCACTACCTCGAGGTCCTGGCCATCAAGACCGGCGCGTTCCCCGCCGCCACCGCCTTGGCCCGCGCTCGCGCCAGCGGTGTGTTCGGGCCAGCCCATGAACGGTTCTGGACCGACGCCCGCCGACGGCTCGGTGACCGTGACGGCACCCGCGCCCTGATCGACGTCCTGCTCCTGCACCGCACCATCCCCGCCGACGCGCTCCTCGCCGGCATGCAACGCGCCCTGACCGCCGGGTCGATCGACCCCGCGGTGATCGCGATCGAAGCCCGCCGCACCATCGAAGACACCACCGCCGTCGTCGTGCCGATCGGTGAAGGCCTCAGCCGCTTCGATCGTCCCGCCCCATCCATCGCCAACTACGACGACCTCCTGGAGGCCCAATGACCAAGATGACTGACACCGCGGCAACCGCAGCGATCGGCGCCGCCACCCGCGAGCTGCGCCTGCCGGTGATCCGCACCGACGCCGCCCGTCTCGCCGAGATCGCGCAGCGCTCCCAGCAGAGCTACCTCGCGTTCCTCGCGGAGGTGCTCTCCGCCGAGGTCGATGAACGCATCGAGCGACGCCGCCAGCGGCGCATCAACGAGGCCCGCTTCCCGCGCACGAAACGCCTCGCCGACTTCGACCTCGACGCCGCCCCCACCATCAACGCGGCCACGATCGCCACGCTCGCGTCGGGCGCCTACCTCGACACCGGCGAACCCGTCGTGTTGCTCGGCGACTCCGGCACCGGCAAGTCCCACCTCCTCATCGGGCTCGGGATCGCCGCGTGCGAACAAGGACGACGAGTTCGCTACGCGACCGCCGCGCAACTCGTCAACGAACTCGCCGAAGCCGCCGACGAACGACGGCTCTCACGCATCGTCGCCCGCTACGGGCGTCTCGACCTGCTCTGCCTCGACGAGCTCGGCTACGTGCAGCTCGACGCCCGCGGCTCCGAGCTGTTGTTCCAGATCCTCACCGAACGCGAAGAGAAGGCCAGCATCGCGGTCGCCTCGAACCTCCCTTTCAGCGAGTGGGGCACCGTCATCCCCGACCCGCGACTCGTAGCCGCGATCGTCGACCGCGTCACCTTCAACGCCCACATCCTCGAAACCGGCACCCACAGCTACCGCCTCCGCACCACCCGCGCCCGGACTCGCCGCAAGACCGCCTGAGCCCAGGATCAGCCCACCACGAGGTGGGGCCAGATCAGGTGAGCACGCTGGGGCCAATCCCGGTTGACACACCCAACCAGGCCGCGTCACCTCCCCGATCTATGCCCACCTAGGACTCGACGGTGTCTCCGAAGGCATCGCAGTCGGGGTTCTCGCACACGAAGCCAGAGTCGATGACGTTCGAGGTCTCTGCGGGGAGAGCCGTGACGCCGCAAGAAGATCGGTGCTCGCCCGACGTCGGCGTTATCGCCCTCGCTCATGCGCGTCATCATCCCAGGCGAAGCGCGGTCAGCATCGACCTTCCTCGAAGGTGCGCGAGTCGCCCACATCGCCGGCTACGTGACAGCGGGGCCGACCGGCACCTTCGGGGCAGGCCTGGCATGAGCACGCCGTCCTGTGTTCTATGAGCGAGAGGTGACGATGACGGGAAGTCGGAGCATCTGATCTTCGAGTTGGTAGACCGCTTCGTAGGTTCCAGGCTTGAGCGGCTGTCCGTACTTGGTACGGGCGAGGAACGTCGGTCCAGGTCCGGTCCATGCGCCTCCTGGTTCGACGACCATTGTCCCTCCACAATCGACGACCGGTTGCAGCCACAGATCGGGAGCGGGGTCGCCAGTAGCCGCGATCGCGCTCGCTCCGACCCACAGACGGCAGTCGTGGACCGCTATCTCGGCAGCGGTCGGGTTCTCATAGGTCATCGTGTTGGCCAGCTCTGCTCCGGTTTCGACCGTGGTCGATGCGAGTGTGATGGTGACGACGAGGCCGCCCAGCACGGTGATCGAGCCTGAGGGCCGAGCTTCTGCGTCGGTCGGCCCGTTCACATCGCCGCACCCGGCAAGAACCAGTGTGGCAACGAGGCGGGCCACCAAGATTGAACGGCGCATGTTCTCTTTGACGGCAGATTGACGAAGTTGGTTCCCGGGCAGCCGTTCTGCTGCGCCTCCGAGCGGCCTCATCGGACTCCGCTTGGACTGTCACCTATCGCCGGGTCGGCGTCGTTCGCGAAATAGCGGTGAACGGCACATCGAGGGCACCCTCACGGAGGCGAGGCGCGTCGATGAAGCAACAGCCCGACCGCGGCTGACTCGGCCGAGGTCCGATCGGGATGGAGCCGTTGATCGACAATCGCGCCGGTTGAATCGTCCGTGATGACTGCCATCCAGCGGTGGTCACGTTTCGCCCAACGAACGAGGTAGCTCCCCATCCACACGAACCACTGATGGCCGCCCACGTCGGGTAGGGCTTGACGCCAGCCGGGTGGAGCCGTGCTGTTTGGCCATCGCAGCTCGCTGTCCGTCCGACTCGCAGCGAGGCGGCGAGATGTGGCTCAGTGCAACCTGGCATCGCCCGGCAGTGTGCCAGGGCTGAGCTGCAACGTCCCCAAACGCCGTTTCGATGACACCGCCAAGGCGGCAGGCATCAGGCGTCGTCCAGTACGCAGTTACCTCGGGTCAGGCACACTCAGGTCGTGGAAGCGGAGCCCGGGCCGACCGTTGACGGTCTGAAGCCCAATAGCAACGAGAAGGTGGCGTGGCTATTGCTGTTGCTCGCCACGCTAGGAGTGTGGACTGTTGGTCTCGCGTGCTGGCTGCTTCTCTTCTGGCTCCAATCTGAGGGGTTGGCGTGTGAGTACCGCGGCTCGTCGATCTATGGCGAGCCGGGTTGGTCGGTGTTACCGCCTGGCCCGACGTGCACCTGGACCGAGGAGGTGCACGGGTTCGATCGTGCCTCGGGGCCGGGTCCGTGGATGAGCATCTGGCTACTCGTGGCCACGGTGTTCGCGTTCGTCCTTTGGCGATGGGGAAGGAAGCTGTTCTCGACTCGCTGAGTTCCACGAGCCACAGCGCGGCCCCGAGCATTCGGTCGTTGCCGAGTCTCGACTGCCCCCTACCGCCGGGTCCGTGTCGTTCGCCACATTCGTCGACCGGCACCTCTCCCACATTCGGTCCGAGCCCTAGCGGCGTGCATTCAGTGGAGTTGAGGCCGACCGCTCAGGGTCCGATCTTGATGTGGCCGACCGAAGGGCCGGTTGCTCCCTCTCCGCACCACACCTCGAACTCCGCTTCGAGCGAGGTCACGTTGCCGCCGCCGTCGAAGGTGATGTCGTGGATCTCGAAATGTCCGTCGATCGTGTTGCATCCGACCCCATTGCCACTGAGGTTCAGGCCCGGGTGACCCGGCTGTTGGAACGGGATGCCGTCTGCGTTGTCGTACAGGCCGACGCCGAGCGTGCCACCCGCGGGAGGGGCCAGGAAGAGTTGCCAGTTTTCGTGCAGGAGAACGCCGACACCAAGGGGACCGCCGACCAGGCGGATGCCGTCGGATGCGAGGTAGGTCGCGTCCATCTCGTCCGGGAGTGGGCCGCCTCCGAGGTTCGCGAGGTGGGCCCAGGGAGTGGGCACACCGTTGGCCAGCTTGGTCCATGGCCCGCAGCCACTACTCCAGAACGACACGTCACCGGGGTGGATCTCGACGAGTTGCGGTCCGGCGCTTCGAGCACCGTCGAGGACACTCGAATGTGAACCGTCGAACGCGGAGGCGATCTCCCATGCGCATCCCAACCCAAACTGCGCGGGGTTCTCCACACCAGGAGCGTGGTAGAGCCCGGGCTCGATCTCGACCCCGACCCGGTAGCGAGCGTCGCCGTTCGCCGGAACTGACACGGGCGCACTGGTCGCGAGGGTCCACGTGCAGGTCCCGAACGCATTGATCGTCGCGTCGGTGGGCTTCACGTCGAGGAACTCCGGACCCGCGAACGACCGAGATCCGAGAAGTTGGTGAGCGGTGTCCCAACGCTGCCAGCCACAGTTGTCGCCCGACGTGAAGTACACGCCCGGCAGAAGCTGGCCAGGTCCGGTCCCGACGGGGATGTCGAACCGGGACCCGAAGGTGGTGATCGGCGGTCCCGGTGGCGCCGGAGGGACCGTGGGTGGCGGAGGGACCGTGGGTGGTGGAGCAGTCGGCGGCGGGCTGGTGGTCGGAGTCATCGACCTCAACATCGCGTTCAGCGCAGTATCCGCTACTGCGACGGTGATGCCCCGCTTCCATCGGCCCTTCTCACACTTCATCACGTAGGTGCCGTCCTGCGCGTAGGCACCGTTCTTCAGGCACTTGGCACCTGACTTGGCCATCGGAAGGTCGCAGCTCGTGATGATCGCCGCACAGATCACCAGCACTCCGACCACCGCCACGCCTCGACGTGACTTCATCATCTCCACCTTCGCCCTTCGTGCCGACCGGCGAGTGAACCACACGACGCGGCGCGTCAGGCATCGCGGAGAGGGAGCAGAATTCTTGGCTGGGGGATGGTTCAAGGATGTTGGTGAGTGGAGAGATCCTCTGAGGTGGGCCAGTCCCCGACCGAATCGTCCATCGGCGCGTCCCCGATCGCCGGGACCGTGTCGTTCGCGGCGGACGCTGATCGGCACCTATGCCATAGGTCCAGACGACTGACGTTGCTCGGTGGGCACCTACCGTTTGGTGGCGGGGAGGCGCTGCAGCCACAGGGAGCACTGCACGATGCCGAGGCCGACGGCAGCTACGGCCGAAAGCCCGGCGACCCAGTGCCATCCGGTCGCGGTCAGGACGACCTTGTGGGTCCGAGCCAACTCGCCCAACACGAGCGCGATCGCCGAGATCAAAACGAGGTCCACCACCCTGATCTGCTTCACCGTGTCTCCTCGCGTCGCGGCCCCGCTCCGAACTCTATGTACCTCTGAGATCTCCGGCCGTCACCCGACCGCCCCATACCGCCGAGAAAGCGACACCGTGCGGCACCTCGGGGACGCGGCGTCGTTAGGTGAATAGCGCGGCGCGTCGGTCGAGCACACCGCCGAAGCCCTCGACGGTCATCTCGTTCGGGAACCCCAGAGCGTCCTCTGTCGTATCGGAGCGATGTCAAGCGACCCGCTCGAACTGACAGAGGCGCCATTGGCCCTCCTCGCGAACGAAGTCGACTCGCCAATGTTCGACACGGGGCAGTCCGGAAACTGTGTGCTCGTCAACATGAACGTACCAATCCGCTTCGAACTCGATCCAGGTCGAGTTCAGTTGGGGATCGTCCGGAAGACCCGTCGGACGCTCGGTCGACAGGCCCCGGTCGTCGTAGACCGAGGGACCTGCCACGTCGTCGGCTGAGAACACGGGAGAAACCGCCTCGCCTCGAGTCCGGCGAAAGTCGTCACGTGACACCGCCGTGCGCTGCGCGGCACAGAGCAGCTGATAGGCGCACTCGAACGGGTCGTCCACACCGGGCTGAATCAACGGATCTCGGCCTTCCTGGATGAAACCGAACGCATGGATTCCAGTGTTGGCTGCAGTCGACAGGTTCCCAGGACAACTCGCTTCGACCGCAGGTCCGTCGAGGTCGTCGCGGGAACCACCTGCGAACCCGGTGTCCTGTCCACACCCGACCGCGAGCGCTCCGGCTACGACGACGAGCACGCCCGCGAGCGCCCACATCAATACCGCCCCCCACCTCCGGCGTCTCACGGTGCCGACGGTAGCGACAGGCTTCGTAGTCGTCGAGACGCCTGGGCGCGGAACGCGCCCCCGAACGCCGGGTCCGTGTCCTTCGCGACGGGCGCCGATCGGCACCTCGGCGGCAGTCTCCGCTGCCCGGAAATGAGATCACTCCTTCGCGATCTCCTCTGTGACCACCGACGTGTTCTGTTCTGTCCACGCGTGGACCACTCGGGGACCATCGGTGCCGAAGAACCCATTGAGATGCGATGCGTCGGGGCCTCTAGGTTGCGATGGGTCGTCCCACTCCCGGACCGCGTTTCCGTGGTGATCGAACAGGGAGGAACGCTGTGTCGATGGGTCGGACACGCTGAGGAAGAGCAGTTCGTCGTCGCCCAGAGTTCGGACGGCCGGAGCCCCCGTGCCAGTGAGCTCGGTCGGCGAGAAGACGGGATCGTCGACGGTGCCAGCGATTAACCACATCACCGTCACTCGGTCGCGGACCGTGAGCACCGCGGCGGCGTCATCCCAGCAGACGAAGCCGGTGATGATGCCCGCTCCGGGCGGCAGCGTGAGCGTGACGGGCTCGGCACTCTCGGGCGGGAGCACGTCGAAGGTCTCAGAGACAGCGGCATCGGTCGTGCGCACCGTCGTTTCGGTAGCGACCCCGGGGGGCTCGACGCCGACGAAGCCGATCGAACTGGGACATCCCGTCCCGGTGTGCACGCTGTCGTTCGGCTTGATCCACGGGGTCCACTCATCGGCTCGTCGGATCCACGTCGACTCGATGCCTTCGGTGTAAGTCCTTACGACCGGGGACCCCTCCACCGATCCCAGTAGCTGTGGCTGGGAGCGGTCCGGCCCCACCTGGACTGGATCGGCGCTCGACCAGTCCTCACTGTCAACCTCGACGTACCACGTTGTGCCACCCGCGTCGCAGGTCGAGTGCATTTCGGGGTCGGAGCGATCGTTTACGCGTTCGCACGTACCGACGACGAGATCAACCTTGCCGTCGCGGGCTCGGGCTTCGAGCAACGCGACCTCCTCGCCGAGATCCACGTCGATCAGGGACGAAGGCTCGCCACCATCAACACGATCGAGCCGGACCGATGTCCCGGCATAGACCGGGACCACGATCTCACCGCCCGCCAGCAACGGTCGCCCGACGACACCCCCGGGGCGGGACGACACCGCCACGCCATCGCCGCTCGAACCACATCCGAGCAGCGACAAGGTAAGCACGACACCGCTCCTGAGGACCTTCAACCCCACCATGCCGCGAACGGTAATGCCGCCCTCGCCTCAGACCACGGCGGTTCGTCGTCGCGACTGGCGGCTGCCCCCTATCGCCGGTTCGACGGTCGTTGAGAGCACCTGGTCGATTGGTTGATGTCGACCTTGCGTGAGCGCAGACTGCGCTGATGATCGCTGGCAGACAGCTGAAGGCGGAGCGCACCCAGCCCTCGACTTCGGCGACGGCAGTGCAGACAGCGACAGGGCTGTTCACTGTGGGCGTCGGTCGCAGCGGATCCATGCGTTCGGTTCGAACGGGTGGGACCTGTACCTCTGGATGGCGAGCTGGGCGAGCCGTGCGCTTCACAGGGACACGCGGTGGGTCGTGACAGTCAGGGAAGGTCGTCCAGCACTCTTGTCTGGCACGCAGCCGCTCGTGTCGACAGAGTCGTTCGAGACCTTCGAGGCAGCGCACGAGCGAGCGCTGCAACATCTCGGAGAGATGCACACTGCCCCATAGCTGCCGGTTCGGCGTCGGCAGCCTCACTCATGTTCCGTCAGCTATCCGTGTCTTCGTCCTCCCACATGCGTTCGAGCTTCCGCCTCAAAACGTCAGTCTGGACAGTGAGCGCTCCGAGCAACTCCTCCAGATTCAGCTGCTCAGATGTGCGGAAGCTCCACGCTGCGTCACCGTTCTCGTCGAGCGCCTTCACGAGCACGAACGCGGCCAGCGGCGTCCATCCCTCGTCGAGCGAATGGATCTCGAACCCAGGCAGAACCTGCTCAATCGGAATGCGATCGTCGGAAGTCACCGGGTCAGTGTGCAACATGACGGCTGGCCGCAGTCGATCCGGCTGTGCCCCGAAACGCCGGAAAGACGACACCGTTCCATGGTCCTGACAGGGTCCCCTCCGGCACGATCGTCGCGTGGAGCGTCGACGATGAGCGCCGGTGAGGTGGCGGGGTCTGGTCTGGGGGCGTTGGTGTTCGCCGGGGTCGGTGCGGCGTATGTCCGGTGGGGACTTGAGCGCAACGCCGAGTGGGCGCGTAGACCGTGGCAACGCCGGTGGAACTGGTTCTAGATCTGCGTGGTCGGCGCGGGCGGCTTGGTCGCATTGCTGGTCGCAGGCGTTCAGGGGGTCACGTAGCCACCCAGGAACGCCTTGGTAGATCGCAAGATCGGCCAGGGCTTTTGTCGCGGGCGGCGCGTCGATGGTGATGGCGTGATCGGTGACGGACTACTGGAGCCGCTCTCCCGCGGCGCAGGCTTCGACGAGCAGGCCGAATCGCCGCTCGCGCGTTTCGGGGCGCTTCGCGTCGCTAATCCAGAAGGCGCGCATCTTGCGGTAGCTCGGCGGTGTGGAGTTCCAGAAGGCGGCCGCCTTCGGGTGGTCTCGGCGCAGGCGCTCGTCGAACTCGGGCGGCAGCTGGCTGGGTCGCTTCGACGTCGAGTACGGCTCCTCGCTCGTGTCGCGTGCGGCGAACGCGACCCGTCCGGCCTCGGTCATGCGGCCCTCGGCCTCGAGCTCGGCCACGAGCGCGACGTTCACGGCGCTCCAGCGGCGGCTCTTGCGTGGCGTGAACCGCTGCATGTGGCGTTCGTCGTCGATCGAGCGGCCCTGCCCGTCGATCCAGCCGAAGCACAGCGCCTCGCGCACGGCGTCCGCCCATCGGAGCGAGGGCTTGTCCGTGTGCGTCTTCCAATAGCCCACCACGCACTCGGTCGCCGTCGCGTGATGGCGCTCCAGCCAGTCGCGGAACTCGTGCGGAGCGCGGAAGAAGATCGGTTCGCCGTCGAACACGCCGGTGAGGCTACGTCGCTGGTGGTCCACATTTTCGTGCTCGGCATGTGTCCAGGCTGGTCACGAAGCGTCCCAGAGCGCCGGTTCCGCGTCATTCGCGATTGACGCCGATTGGCACTTCGAGGGCAGGGGTCAGGCTGCCTGGTCCCTGCGTCGATGGAACGCGTGAGGCCGAGGCCAAGGCTAGAACGGATCGCTTGCGGCTCGATATCCCCCGACACGGTTCGGAACTACGCCTTAAACGAGGGGTTCGCGGGGGTGGCTCGATGAGCTGCCGACGCTCGTGCAGCGGCTGGCGGACGACTGGTCGCTGACCGTCGGCGCGACGCTGCACGGTGGGCACGCGGCGCTCGTCGTCGAGGCGACGACCTCCGCCGGGACACACGCGGTGCTCAAGGTCGGCGTTCCCGGCGATCGAAGCAAACTGCGGTGCGAGGCCGACGTGCTGCGCCTGGCCGAGGGCGATGGCTGCGCGCAGCTCCTCCTCGACGATCTCGACCGTGACGCCCTACTCCTCGAACGACTCGGAACCCCGATGTACGAGGTTGTT
>DATEEV010000308.1:0-9464 GCA_035281005.1 Microthrixaceae bacterium
GTCAGGCGATCGCGAGCTCGACGCGTCGGGCCAGATCGTGTCGCCGGGCTTCGTCGACATCCACACGCACTACGACGCGCAGGTGTTCTGGGACCCCTCGCTCACCCCGTCGTCCCACCACGGCGTCACGACGGTCGTGGCCGGCAACTGCGGGTTCTCGATCGCCCCGGTGCGGCCTGACCTGGTGCCACTGCTCGCGCGGACGTTGCAACACGTCGAGGACATGAGCCTCGACACCCTCACCGTCGGCGTGCCGTGGGACGAGTTCGAGACGTTCCCCCAGTACCTCGACGCCATCGAACGTCGTGGCGCCGCGCTGAACTACGGCTGCTACATCGGCCACACCGCCTTGCGGCTGTGGGCGATGGGGGAGGAGGGCTACGAGCGTGAGCCCGACGACGCCGAGCTCGCCGCGATGCGTGGCGCGGTGGCCGAGGCGATGGACGCCGGGGCGCTCGGGTTCGCGACCAGCGCCTCACCGACCCACAACGGGGATGGTGGGCGACCCGTGCCGAGCCGGCGCGCGGGCCTCGACGAGCTGCGCGCGCTGATGGAGCCGGTCGGCGCTGCCGGTCGCGGTGTGATCGCGATGCTGCCCGGAGGGGTGTTCTCCAACGACGAGGTCTTCGATCTGCAGGCGGACATCGGCCGGCCGTTCACGTGGACCGCGCTGCTCACGATCAAGAACCTGCCGTACCACCTGAAGGTCATGGAGGAGCACGACGCCGCCCGTGCCCGCGGTATCGAGGTGTGGCCGCAGGTGTCGTGTCGACCGCTGGTGTTCCAGATGAACCTGGCGGAGCCCTTCACGCTCAACATGCGCGACTCGTTCAAGGCCCTCATGGACACGCCCCGCGAGGAGCGACTCCGCGCGTACCGCGACCCCGCCTGGCGAGAGGCCGCCTGGGCCGAGCTCTCCGGCAAGCAGAAGGGCATGATTCCGGTGAACTGGGCCGCATTGTCGGTGGCCGAGTCCGAACGGCACCCCGAGCTGGTCGGCCGCAGCGTGCCCGAGCTCGCGTCGGAGCAGGGCGTCACCGAGCTCGACATCATGCTCGACCTCTCACTCGAGGACGACCTCACCACACGGTTCTGGTCGGTCCTCGCCAACGACGATCCCGAGGGCATCGCCTGGCTGTTGCCCCAGGAGAACGTCCTGCTCGGCCTCGCAGACTCGGGGGCGCACGTGAGCCAGCTGTGCGACGCCTGCTTCTCGACCGACCTGCTCGGCAACTGGGTGCGCGATCGCGAGGTGATGCCGCTCGAGCGGGCGATCTACAAGCTCACCGGTGAGCCGGCGGCGGTGTACGGCCTCGCCGATCGCGGCACGATCGAGGTCGGCAAGGCAGCCGACCTCACAGTGTTCGACTTCGAGACCGTTGCCCCCGGCCCCTTGCGACGGGTGCGCGACTTTCCCGCCGACGGCGAGCGACTGACGGCCGACGCGCCGGTCGGCATGACCCACACCTTGGTGAACGGCACGCCGATCCGGGTCGACGGTGCCCCCGTCGACGACGGCCTTGCCGCGCGGCCTGGGAAGGTGTTGCGCGGCCGCTGATCCGCAGGATGCCCTGCCCACAGCCGAGCCCGGGCGGGCCGTCAGCGGGGGGCGTCGCGGTGGCCGCGGATGAGCCCGCCGGGCCGGGCGCCGGTCGCTTCGCCGTCGGCGAGCACCTCTTCACCGGCCACGATCGTGGAGCGGTAGCCCCGCGCCCGCTGGATGAGGCGACGACCGCCCGCAGGCAGGTCATAAACCATCTCCGGCGCATCGATCGCGAGCGCGTCGAAGTCGAGGACGTTCACGTCAGCGCGATGCCCTGGCGTGAGCAGCCCACGGTCGAGCAGGCCGTAGAGCTCGGCGGTGCGACGTGTCTGGAAGTGCACGGCCTGCTCGAGGCCGAGGCGCTCACCTCGTGAGCGATCGCGCACCCAGTGCGTGAGCATGTAGGTGGGAAGGCTGGCGTCGCAGAGCAGGCCGCAGTGCGCGCCGCCGTCGCCCAGGCCGAGCACCGCGTCGTGGTGCACGAGCATCGAGCGCAGTGCCTCGAAGTCGCCCTCCGCGTAGCCGAGCACCGGGGAGTACAGGAGCTCGCGACCGTCGCGCTGCATCATGAGGTCGTAGCTGACCTCCTGGGGTGTGCGGCCCTCGCGTGCCGCGATCGAGGCGATCGACCGGTCGGGTGACGGCTCGTACTCCGGCGGGTCGCCCAAGGGATAGAGGCGCTCGAAGTTCTGGAGGAACAACCCGAGTGCGCCTGGGAGCACGACGTGCTCGTCGAGGATCGCGGCGCGGACCTCCGGCCTGCGCAGCTCGGCGACTCGGTCGGCGAGGGGCAGCTTGGCGATCGACGCATAGGCCTGGTGGAACACGAACGGGTGGGCGGTGGACTCCCAGCCGTACATCACGCAGGCGGGACGGCCCGCGACCTGGGGCACGATCCGCAGCCCGTCGCGGTTGGCCTCGTCGGAGAGCTCGAGGAGGCGGCGCCAGGCGTCGGGCTGGATCGGGTTCTGCAGGCAGCCGAACGTGACCGGGCGGCCGCTGCGTCGCGCGATCTCGCGCATCCACGAGAACTCGAAGTCGGGGTCGAACATGTCGCTGGCGATCTCGAACACGCCGGATCCGGCGCGGCCGAGGGCCTCGCCGATCCCGGTCAGCTCGGCCGCCGACGCGGTCGTGCCGGCGGCGAGCTCGCCGTCCTTGGCCCGGTGCAGCAGGGTGCGAGTGGTCGAGAACCCGATCGCGCCGGCGCGCAGCGCCTCCTCGACGAGCATCGACATCTCGGCGATGTCGCCCTCGGTCGCCTCCTCGTTGTTCGCGCCGCGCTCACCCATCACATAGGCGCGCACGGCTCCATGTGGAACCTGCGCCGCCACGTCCATCACGCGTGACATCCGCTCGACCTCGTCGAGGTACTCGGGGAAGGTCTCCCACTCCCAGGTCATCCCTTCGACGAGCGCGGTGCCCGGGATGTCCTCCACGCCTTCCATCAACTGGATCAGCCACTCGCGTCGGGCCGGGTCCGCCGGGGCGAACCCCACCCCACAGTTGCCCATCACGATCGTGGTCACGCCGTGCCAGCTCGACGGAGTGACCTCCGGATCCCAGGTCACCTGGCCGTCGTAGTGGGTGTGGATGTCGACGAAACCGGGCGTCACGAGCATTCCGTCCGCGTCGTAGGTACGGCGCCCGCGACCCACGTCGTCGCCGACCTCGGTGATGATCCCGTCGTCGATCGCGACGTCGGCGCGTCGGGCAGGTCCGCCCGATCCGTCGACGACCGTTCCCCCTCGGATGACCGAGTCGTGCATCGCTCCCCCTGATGTCGGCCGGCACCTGCCGGCATACCCCTGATCAGGCCGTTGCGTCGGACTCCTGGTCGGACTCGTCGAGCGCTTGGGCAAGAGTGTTCCACGACAGCGTCGCGCACTTGATGCGCACGGGGAACTTCACGACGCCGCGGAGCGCCTCGAGGTCGCCGAGGGCCGGGACCCCGCTGCCGTTCGAGTCGGCGGACCCGGTGTCGTCGATGGCGTCGGCCTCACCCTCGAGGGTGCTCTCGTGGATCGACATCATCGCCTTGAACTCGCGGGTGAGCGCCTCGATCTCGGCGAGTGTGTGGCCCTTGACCGCGGCCGACATCATCGAGGCCGAGGCCTGGCTGATCGAGCAGCCCTGGCCGCCGATCTTGATGTCGGTGATCGTCGCGGCGTCGCCCTTCGACGGATCGTCGAGGTCGACGTAGACCACGATCTCGTCGCCGCAGAGGGGGTTGAAGCCTTCCGTTCGACGAGCGGGCGGCGCGGGCAGTTCGCCACGGTTCCGCGGTGAGCGGTAGTGGTCGAGGATGATCTCTCGGTAGAGGTCTTCGAGACCGGACACGGGGCTCCCCTGGGGGTGGGTTGTCGGATCGGTGGGTTTCGGGCGGGGCTCGGGTTACAGGGCGAAGAAGCGCTGTGCCTCTGCGAGGGCGTCGGCGAGTGCGTCGATGTCGGATTCGTCGTTGTAGACGTACACCGATGCTCGCGCGGTCGCGCCCACGCCGAGAACTTTCATGAGGGGCTTGGCGCAGTGGTGGCCGGCTCGGACGCACACGCCGCGGGTGTCGAGCACCTGGGAGACGTCGTGGGGATGCAGGTCGTCGAGCGCCAGGGAGAACACGCCGCCGCGCTGGGCCGGCTCGGAAGGACCGTGGATTCTCAGTGAGTCGCCGAAACGTGAGCCCAGGGTTCGCAGCGCATAGGCGGTCAGGGTGACCTCGTGCTCGCGCACGCGGTCCATGCCGAGGTCCTCGAGGTAGTCGATGGCCGCACCGAGGCCGACGATCTCCACGATCGGCGGAGTGCCCGCCTCGAACTTGTGGGGCGACGGCGCCGATGAGAAGCCCTCGACGGTCACGTGCTCGATCATCCCGCCGCCGCCCAGGAACGGCGGCATCGCCTCGAGCAGCTCGGCGCGACCCCAGAGCACGCCCACCCCGGTGGGGCCGAGCATCTTGTGGCCCGAGAACGAGATGAAATCGGCGCCCATCGCCACGACGTCAGTCTGGTTGTGGGGCACGAACTGGCAGGCGTCGACCGACACGATCGCCCCAGCGGCATGCGCGGCTGCGGCAAGGTCGGTGACGGGGTTCAGGGTCCCGAGCACGTTCGACATGGCGCTGACTCCGAGCACACGGACACCGTCGAGCAACCGGTCGAGGTCGTCGAGGCGTAGCAAGCCATCGTCACCGACGGGGATCCAGCGGATCTCGAGGCCGAGCTGGCCGGCGAGGATCTGCCACGGGACGATGTTCGCGTGGTGCTCCATCTCGGTGAGCAGCACGGCGTCACCGGGCCGGAGGTTGGCGCGTCCCCACGACTGCGCCACGAGGTTCAAGCCCTCGGTGGCGTTCTTGGTGAAGACGATCTCGTCCGCGCTCGGCGCACCGATGAAGCGGGCGACCTTGGCCCGTGCTGCCTCCACCCGGTTGGTCGCCTCCTCGGCGATGCCGTACACGCCGCGGGCGACGTTGGCGTAGGTCGTCTCGTAGAACTCCGACATGGTGTCGATGACCACGCGGGGCTTCTGGGCCGACGCGGCCGAGTCGAGGTAGGTGAGGTCGCCACGACTCGCGAGCAGGGGGAAGTCGGCCTTCACCCGCGTGGTGTCGAGGGTGTGGGTATGGGTGGTGTCGGTCATGCGGCCACCTGCCAGGAGACGAAGCCCTCGCGCTCGAGGCGCTCGACCAGCTCGTCGCCACCGGTCTCCGCGATGCGGCCGTCGACGAGGATGTGCACGACGTCGGGGCGGAGGTGGTCGAGCAGGCGCTGGTAGTGGGTGATGACGAGCGTGCCCATGTGGGGGCGCGCCTCGCGCACCTCGTTGACGCCGGCCGCGACGATCTTCAGCGCGTCGATGTCGAGGCCGGAGTCGGTCTCGTCGAGGATGGCGATCTCGGGGTCGAGCATCGCCATCTGGAGGATCTCGTTGCGCTTCTTCTCGCCACCGGAGAACCCCTCGTTGAGATAGCGGTCGGCGAACGCCGGATCCATGCCGAGGCGTTCCATCCAGTCCATCAGCGCGATGCGGACCTCGAGGATCGACATGTCGTCGATGCCCTTGCGGGCGCCCATCGCCTGGCGCAGGAACTGGCGGACCGGCACGCCCGACACCTCCTGGGGGTACTGGAACGCGAGGAAGATCCCGGCCCGGCCGCGGTCGTCGGGGCCCCAGTCGGCGATGTCGTCGCCCTTGAACCGGATCGAGCCCTTGGTGACCCGGTACTCGGGGCTGCCCATGAGCGTCGAGGCCAGGGTCGATTTGCCGGACCCGTTCGGGCCCATCAGCGCGTGGACCTCGCCGGGGCGGATCGTGAGCGAGACGCCCCTCAGGAGATCGAGCGTCTCGCGCCCGACGGTGGGCTCGGTCGGAGCGACGTGGAGGTCATCGATCTCGAACAGTGCTCCTTCGACTGCGGGGGCCTCGGCCATGACCACGATTCTATTTGCACTATCCGCGTATTGGTAATGGCAATGGCCCCGGTCCCATGGGACCGGGGCCATCAGAAACCAGTTCGCCAGGACAGGTCAGGAGACGGTGAACTCCGTCACCATTCCTTCCATGAAGTGCTGCGGGCCGTCGGGCTGGGAACCACCCGTCATCATCGCCTCCATGGCCTCGGGGGTCGCTCCCACCGGGATGAAGCACGAGACCATGTAGCGGCCCGGCTCGAGGTCGGCGACCGTTGCGCCGGGCGTTCCTCCCGGGTAGGCGAAGGCTGCTCCGACCGTGGTGGTCTTGGTCTGGCCCTCCTCCTCGGGAAGGGCGAGGATTTCTTCGGCTGATTCGGTGACGTCGTCGTTGATGCGCATGAGGATCATCTCGTGCACCTCGGCGCCCTCGTTCGACAGCGAGAGGATCGTGTTGCCGGCATCGACCTCGTCGGGGATACCGGAGAACTCGTAGTCCTTCGCCGTCGCCTCGACCTCGCCGAAGTCACAGTTGTCGCGCGTCACGTCGAGGAGGTCGGCGTGCGCCGCGTTGAACTCCTCGCCGGGGGGCGCCTCCGCCTCCTGGAGCTTCTGCGCCTCGTCGAGCATCGTCGCCACGACGTCCTCGCTGCCCTCGGGGGTGCTCTCCTCGAGCGCCTTGATCGCCGGCGCCGGATCACTCTCACCTTGGGAGCTGAAGGCCTTCTCGACGTCGATCACCGCGGTGCAGAACGCCTCGCTCGACGCGCCCTCGGCCGGCGCCTCGGTGGTGGTGGATTCGGCCTCGTCGCCGTCGTCGTCGCCGCAGGCAGTCGTCAGCAGCGCAAGCGCGGCGACGACCGCGGTCATCGCCAGGCGGGGCAGGGTTACTCGGTTCACGTGTTCTCCTTGGATCCCTCGAACGGCCCCACTCATTGCAGGGTCCTGGGCAACCTAACGGGCCAGCCCATCACGCACGATGTGGCGAGCCGGTGTCGTGTCGTGGTGCCAGCACCCCCGACGCCAGAGTTGAACTCACCTCACGCGGACCATGTCGAGAGGCGTGGGTGTGGATCCGCCCTTCCGCGTCAGTTGGAAACCCCGCCGCTGCATTCCGCAGCGTCCGCCGAGACGAATTCGTCCAAGACGGAGGTCTCCCAGGCGATCGATCCACCGGCGACGAGCGTGTCCAACGAGGTGCTCACGCCACCGACGATCTTGCCGCCCTTTCGCAGGACGCACTCGACCGCTCCCCCTTCGACGACCTCGCTGGAGGGGTTGCTGGCTGTGCCCGCGACGCTGACTCCGCCCAAGGATTCGGGACCTACGGATGTGACGGTGACTGGCAGGACCATTCCGGTGTAGGGGTTGAAGTCTTCGTCGATGACGACAGAAGCTTCCACGGACGTGGCCGGGCCCTGAAGGGAGACGCTTTCGACCGCCGCATGCGCGGTGCCGCCTGGGTCAACGGCGTCGACGTAGGTCGTCTCGGTTCCGACCGGCACTCCCTCGGCGTTCTTGAACGTGAAGATCACCTCGAAGAAGCTCGCGGTGGACTCCCCGTTGTTCACGAGGACGGCACCCGCGTAGCCCCTGGGGGAGTCGTCGTAACCGGCGCCCACCGACATTCCCGCTTCACTGATCGTCACCTTCGGATCGCCGGTCCCCGCGGCGGTCGTCGTGGGTTCGGCGGTCGTCTCATCGTCCGAGCTGGCAGCCTCGTCGGCGGTCGTCGTCGGCGGCTCGTCAAGCTCAGCGGTCATCGTCTGGGTGCCAGAGTCGTCGTCCCCTTGGGCGAGAGCGCCGATGACGCCGGCGAGCACCAGGAACAGCACAACGATCCCTATCCCGACGATCAGCCCCTTTCTGCTCCCCTTCTTTTCACCTGCTGGCGGACCGTTCACCCCAGGGGCAGGAACCGCACTCGGCTCGCCCGTGGTTGGTGGTGACGTTCCCGGCGGGTCCTCACCCGGTGACACCGCATTCGGGTCACTCGGGGTCGGCGGGGTGCCCGCCTCGCTGGAGCCCGGTGGAGGCGGGGGAGGGAGGGGCTGGTCAGGTTGTGGCGGGTAGTACCGCCCATCACTCGCCAACCACCAGCCAGGCCCTTGCGGAACGTCGCTCACTGTCGTGGCCTCCACTGAGTTGTTTCGCGGTTCAAGCTAGACGCCCCGCCCGCCGCAAGCGCCTCAAACACGTGCCTGGCATGAGTGGGCTCTCCACGTGTCGCGGTACCAGCACGCGGGCCGGGGAAGACCTCACCCGCGCCCGAGCAGGTCCTCCTTCCACGAGCGGAACCTCGTGTGCTGCGCGCCGCTCGGCCCGACGCCGTCGCCGCTGCCGTCGGGGAAGAGCCGGAACGCGAACTGGCGGGTGATGTCGCCGGCATCGACCGCCAGATAGCGGGCGTCGCCGCCGCTCGCGGGGCCGGATCGCCACAACAGCCAGGGCCCGATCCGACGCTTGTAGGTCGCGACCTCGCCGCCGATGTCGCTGCCCAGTGCCAACAGCTCCGCCGGCGCCTCGACCCACGCGGTGGCGGGGATGTTGCGGTCGCGCACCGGCGTCGGCGGCAGATCGGAGGTGTGGACCGCGGTCTCGTCGACCGGTCGCTCGTCGTAACGCATTCCCGTGATCGTAGGGAACGAGGCCCTGTGCCACCCTGGGGCGCCGTGCCGTTCACGTTCCTCGCCCACCAGGCGCCCGTGATGCCCTTCGCCACGCGTGGGTCGGACCGTGTCGACGGGCTGGCTCTGGTCGTCGGCACGATGGCGCCCGACCTTGCCTACGTCAGCAGCGGTTGGCGCTACGGGCCCTGGGGGGTCCCGCTCTACTTCGACGGGCATCGCTGGCAGAACCAACTGCTGTTGGCCGTCTTCGCCTGGGTGCTGGTGTGGGTGGTGCGCCGGGTGGTGCTCCCGGTGGCACCCCTCGCCGTCGCCGGCGCGGTGGGGGCGCCGCTCGCCGCGCTCGGCTCGGTCCGTCATCGGTGGTGGGTCACGTACCTGTGCGTCCTTGTCGGAGCACTCACCCACGTGGTGCTCGACGAGCTGACCCACGTCGACGACGACGTGGCTCGAGCCGTGCTCCAGATCGCGAGCTCGGTCCTGCTGGCAGCGTGGTGCGTGGTGATGTTGGTGCGATGGTGGCCGACGCTGCCGCGCCCCGACCTGGACCTGCCACCGCCGCATGCCCGCGCCGTCGTGATCGCCGGGCTCGTCGGCGGGGTCGGGGTCGGACTGCCGTACGCGATCGGACGACTCGGAAGGCAGCCCTACGGCGCGGGGACGATCGACCTCGGTCCCTCGGTCGCCGTCATCTCGTTTTGCTGGATGGTCTTCCTCGGCCTGGTGGCGGGCTGTGTCGCGGCTCGTGCGATGTGGGATCCCCGAGCGGATCACCAACCTCGGTCGATCCACTCCTGAAGGTGGGGTCGCTCGGCGCCGATCGTGGTGTCGTCACCGTGACCGGGCATCACGATCGTCTCGGCGTCGAGCGGTGCGAACAGCAGC
>DATEEV010000309.1:0-3386 GCA_035281005.1 Microthrixaceae bacterium
GAACGTCGCGAGCCATTCCTCGTCGTCGACGGCCTCGAACGGTCCGACTCCCACGTCGACCGGCCCGGCCGCGTTCACGAGCACGTTGAGCTCGCCCCAGCGCTCCGCCACTGCGGCGAACGCACGGCGGACGTCGTCACCGGAGGTGAGGTCGGCCTGGAGCGCCAAGGCGTCACCGGCCCCGAGACGTTCGAGCTCGGCGATCGTGTCGTCGATCGCATCCGTGCCCCGTGCCAGCACCGCCACTCGAGCACCGTCGCGGGCGAACGCCTCGGCGGAGGCTCGGCCCATGCCCTTGCTGCCACCGCTGACGACGACCGCCGCGCCTTCGAGACCCAGGTCCATGACTGCCTCCGCTCCGCCCCGGTGGGCGACCGTAATACGTTCCCCCAGCGTGACCGTCTTCGGATTCGTCGATCCAGCCTTCGCCATCGTTCGCGAGGCGTTCGAGCGGAACTTCGCGCCGACCGTCGCATCGCCGAGCACCAGGGCGGACCCGGGGGATCTCGGTGCCGCGCTCTGCGTCATCGCCGGCGGGAGCGTGGTCGTCGACCTCTGGGGTGGATGGGCCGACGTCGCGATGACGCGGCCGTGGCAGGCCGACACCCTGGTCAACGCGTACTCCGTCGGCAAGGCGTTGATCTCGGCGACGGTCCTGGCCAGCGTCGCCCGCGGAGAGCTCGACCTCGACGGCGCCCTGGTCGACGTGTGGCCCGAGTACGCGCACGGCGGAAAGGGTGCGACAACCCTGCGTGAGGTGCTGTCCCACAGCGCGGGTCTGCCCGCCATCCGTCGTGTGGTCGAGACCGACGAGGTGTTCGACTTCGTGGGCATCGCCGCCGCGCTGGCCGAGACCGAGCCGTGGTGGGAGCCCGGCAGCGCTCACGGCTATCACGTCAACACGTTCGGGCACCTCGCCGGTGAGCCGGTGCGCCGCGTCACCGGTCACTCGTTCGGCGAGGCGATGCGGCGTCGGGTGGCCGAACCGCTGGGCGCCGACGCGTGGATCGGGCTTCCCGCCTCGATGCACCAGCGCGTCGCCGAGATCGACTTCGTGCAGTTCGTGCCCGATGAGTTCCGCCCCCACGGCGGCGACGACGAGCTCAGCCGCATGCGCCGCGCCGCGTACTTCAACCCCGCCGGGCTCTCCGGCATCGGCACGGTCAACACCGAGCGGTGGCGATCGGCCGAGGTCCCGTCCACCAACCTGCATGCAACCGCGAGGGGCGTGGCCCGGGTGTTCGCATCGCTGATCGGCGTCGGGCCGGAGATCGTCCCGCGGGCCCTCGTCGACCAGGCCACGACGACACACCGACGGGGGCCGGACCTGATCCTCGAACGCGACTCCCACTTCGGGCTCGGGCTGATGCTGCACGAGGAGGGTCGCCCGATCGGCGTCGGGCCGAGGTCGTTCGGTCACTACGGCAACGGCGGATCGCTCGGGTTCGCAGATCCGGAAGCCCGCGTCGCCTTCGGCTACGTGCTCAACCGACCGGGCGACCGGTGGCAGGTGCCGCGCACCCGACGCATCCTGGCGGCGTTGCGCGAAGCGCTCGATTGATCCGTGGGCGTACCGTCGCGCGATGAACTCCGAGTTCCTCGACGTCATCCCGGTCATCGCGTGCGCGGACATCGCCGTCACCCACGACTTCCTGGTGGACGCGCTCGGCTTCGAGTCGGCGGTGCTCGTCGACGACGGCGCCGGCACCGTCGTCCATGGGGAGGTTCGCGCGGGCCCACGTCGGATCTGGTTGCACCAGACCACGGCGGAGCACGGCCTGTTGACTCCCGACGAGCTCGGCGGCTCCGGCGGCGGCAACGTGATCCTCGTGGCCGATGTCGACGCCCACTTCGAAGGCGCCCGAGCCGCGGGGGCCACGATCCTGTCGGAACCGACCGACCAGGACTACGGCCAGCGGGAGTACGGCGTCACCGATCCCGACGGCCACCCATGGTGGTTCGGCACGCCACTGGGATGACCCCGCCGCGCCGCGATCAGGTTGCGCCGGGGTCCACCTCGATGGACCGCAACAGGTCACGCACACGTCGTTCGATCTCGTCGCGGATCGGCCGCACGGCCTCGATGCCCTGGCCGGCGGGATCGTCGAGCTCCCAGTCCTCGTAGCGCGTGCTCGGGACGAATGGACAGGTGTCACCACATCCCATCGTGACGACGACGTCGGCCGCGCCGACCATCTCGTCGGTCCAACGCTGGGGATGTTCACCGGTGATGTCGATGCCGATCTCGGCCATCGCGGCGACCGCCGTGGGGTTGATCTCCGCGGCCGGCTCGCTGCCTCCTGACCACGCGGTGGCGCGACCGCGGGCGAGGTGCTCGAACCATCCGAGTGCCATCTGCGACCGGCCGGCGTTGTGGACGCACAGGAAGAGGACCGATGCGCGGTCGTCGGTGGGCGGGTCGATCGTCATGTGGCTTCCGATCGGGGGTGGAGGTAGCGATCGAGGATGATCGCGAGGGCTGCGCCCACGACCTGCGCGACGAGGAACGCGGGGACCGAGGCGGGCTCGATCCCGGCGAACGTGTCACTGAACATCCGGGCGACGGTCACTGCCGGATTGGCGAAGCTCGTCGATGACGTGAACCAGTAGGCGGCGGTGATGTAGCCACCGACCGCCGCTGCCACCGCGGGGACACCGAGGCGTGGAGACCGCGCCGTGCCGATGACGACCAGGAGCAGCCCCGAGGTGGCGACGATCTCGCCCAGCCACAGGCCACCCGATGATCGGGTGTGGGTCGACCACTCGATAGCGGGCAGTTCGAACATGAGGTTGGCGACGATGGCGCCGAGCACGCCTCCCGCGACCTGCACCGAGACCTCGGCGACCGCGTCTCGCCGATCGAGGTCGCCGTCGATGACGGCGGCCAGGCTGACGAGCGGATTGAACCGGGCTCCGGAGACCGAGGCGAAGGAGAGGATCAGTGCGACGAGCCCGGCGCCGGTCGCGATCGAGTTGGCGAGGAGCTGAAGGCCGGTGTCGGTCGTCAGTCGCTGCGCGGCGATGCCCGAGCCCACGACGATCGCGACGAGCAGTGCGGTGCCGACGAACTCGGCCGCGAGCCGCCGGTCGAGTCGAACGGCGGGGACCCCGAGCTCCGCCCGGGTGTCGGAGGAGGTGTCGAGGTGGTCGGTGGTCACGCTCAGCAGCACCGAGCGGCCGACTCGGGCGCCGCGGCACAGCACATCGCCTCGGTACCGATGTCGCCCCCCGGGTCGACCGCACGGAGCTGACCCGCCGGCATCTCGGCATCCGCGAGGACGGTGTAGATCTCCCACGGCTCACCGTCGGGCGCGTCGACCCACACTTTGTCCTGGACGGCGAAGCAGCACGAGACCTCGTCCTCGGTCGCGGTGTCGAGGCCCTCG
>DATEEV010000310.1:0-6656 GCA_035281005.1 Microthrixaceae bacterium
CGCCATCACCACGACCGGATGGCCGACCCTCGCCGCGTCACGGGGCAAGGTCCTGTTCTTCATCGACAACGCGGAGCTCCGGGATCCCTACCTCGACGGTCATCCGTCGCTGACGGGCCGCACGATGTTCACGAGCTCGGGAGAGGGCCAGCCCGACGGCGCCATCCTCAAGGTCAACGAACCGGGCGACGGTACCGGGATCGCGGCGTTGGTCCAGCAGGGCTACATCGTGCGGACCCGCGCCGACCAGGCACTTGTCGGCGACACGGCCCAACGCGATGTCGCATTGGCGTCGGGCGCCCAGGTCGTCCACACCGACTATCCGAAGGGTGAGCCACAGGCCGGCACCGGCTACATCGTCGACCTCGGCCCCGCGACCCAGGGCCGCTGCAACCCCGTCACGACCAGCCCCGCCACGTGCGCACTCCCGGCGGTGGTCGAGCCCTGACCTTCCCGCGGTCGGGATACGGTCGGGTCGTGCCCGCGAAGTTCGAACTGATCTGCGAGGTGGAACCGGCGACGCGGCCCGACCTGATGCGAGTGCGTCACCAGATCGGCGTGCTGAGCTCGATCGCCACCGGGTTCCTGATCCCGGACAACCACATCGGCCGCGCGACGGTCTCGAGCATCGCGGTCGCCCACCAGGTGGCCTTGATGGGTGGCCGCGCCGTGGCGTGTGTGAACGCCCGCGACCGCAACGTGCTGGGCTTTCGGCGGGACCTGCTCACCGCCGCGGCCTACGGCGTGGAGGAGTTCCTCTTCGTGTATGGCGACCGGCCCGAGTCAGGTCATCGGTCCGACGACCTGACGGTCAGGTCGATGATCGATCTGGCCCGTGAATTCTCCGAGGAGCACGGCCAGCCGCTGAGGATCGGGGTGTCGTGCGCCTTGGAGTCGGTGCCGAGCTGGAAGCACGCCGCGGATGCCTGGTACGTGCAGGTCTCGTACTCGCTCGACGACCTGTTGGCATGGCGGGATCGAGCCGACTTCGGTGGGGCGGTGTACGCCGGAGTCATGGTGCTGCCCTCGGCGAAGATGGCGCGGAAGCTCTCGGTTGACGTGCCGCAGCTCGCCGTTCCCGAGGCACTGGTCGACTCACTCGAGCGCGACCCCGACGCCGGCGTACAGGTCGCCGTCGACCTGGTGTGTGCGGTTCGCGACTCAGGCCGGTTCGACGGAATCCATCTCGTTCCCGTGAGCCGCTACCGCGACGTCGCGTCGTTGCTCGAGAACAGGCTGTCGTAGCCGTCCCTCTCAATCGACGGCGTAGCCGTCCATGCGGGCGAGGGTGCGCAGCATCACCTCGTCCGCACCACCGCCGATCGACCACAGCCGGGTGTCGCGGAAGAACCTGGCCGTCCAGGTCTCCTCCATGTAGCCGATGCCGCCGTGGAACTGGAGGCAGATGTCAGCGACCCGGCGGGCGACGCGTCCGGCGCGGAGCTTGGCGATCGTCGCGAAGCGGGTGATGTCCTGCCCGGCCGCGGCCGACTCGGCCGCCGCGTAGTTGTAGTGCTTCAGCACATCGACCTCGCTCGCGAGCTCGGCGAGCTCGTAGCCAAGGTGCTGGTTCGCGAGCAGTGGCCGACCGAAGACCAGGCGCTCGCCGAGGTAGTTGCGGGTACGTTCGAGCGCACCTTCCATCGCTCCCACCATCTGATACGCCGCCACCATGCGCTCGTCCTGGAACTGCTGCATCTGCTGCTGGAAGCCCCGGCCGATCTCGCCGATCGTGTTCGCCACCGGGACCCGAACCCCGTCGAACACGAGCTCGGCGGTGTCCGACGACCGCATTCCGAGCTTGTCGAGCTTGCGGCTGACCGAGAACCCATCGACGCCGGTCGGAACCACGATCTGGGAGATCCCGCGGAAGCCACCCTCGTCGGAGGTCCGCGCCAGGAGGCACATCCAGTCGGCCTGCGTGCCGGACGTGATGTAGAGCTTCTGACCGCTGATCACCCACTCGTCGCCGTCCCGCACCGCGCGGGTGCGGAGGCCGGCGACGTCGGAGCCGGCGTCGGGCTCGGTCACCGCGATCGCCGCCACGTGATCGCCCGCGATCGCCGGCCGGAGGTAGCGCTCCTTCAGCTCGTCGCTGCCGAAGCGATGCAACGACGGCGTGGCCATGTCGGTCTGCACCGAGATGGCCATCGCCACGCCGAGGCACGGCATGCGACCCAGCTCCTCGCCGAGGATCGCGGTGTAGAGCGCGTCGGCGCCGCCTCCTCCGTAGGCCGGGTCGTAGGTGACGCCCAGCAGACCCAGCGCGCCCATACGCTTGAACAGCTCGCGGGCGGGGAAGATGCCGTCGCGCTCCCACTCCTCGGCGTGCGGCGTGATCTCGGCGTCGACGAAGTCCCGGACGGTCTTGCGGAACATCTCGTGCTCTTCGTTGAACTGGACCACGACTTGACCCCCGGCCTCGGTGTGGGCACTTCCAGGGTAGGGCCGGGCAATGCAGACCGCGAGTTCCACCGCGACGAAGCCGGCTGACATGCTGGAGGCGTGGAACGCACGATCTTCGAGGCCGAGCACGAGATGTTCCGGGAGGCCTACCGGGCCTTTCTCGACAAGGAGATGGTGCCTCATGCCGAGGACTGGGACCGCGACGGGATCGTGAGCCGGGACGTGTGGCTGACCGCAGGGCGGGCGGGCTTCCTCGCCTTCGGGGTGCCCGAGAGCTACGGCGGCCAGGGCGTCGAGGACTTCCGGTACAACCTGGTCATCCTCGAGGAGATCTGCCGGGCGAACGTGTTCGCCGCTGGCACCGGCATGACGCTTCACAACGACGTCACGCTCCCGTACTTCCTGCACTACACCGACGACACACAGAAGCAGCGCTGGCTTCCCGGGATCGCATCGGGTGAGCTGATCACCGCCGTCGCGATGACCGAGCCCGGCATCGGTTCGGATCTGGCATCGATGGCGACCACCGCGATCCGCGACGGCGACACCTACGTGCTCAACGGATCGAAGACGTTCATCACCAACGGCATCCTCTCCGATCTGGTGATCGTGGCGGCCAAGACCGACCCCTCGCAGAAGCACCGCGGCATCTCGTTACTGATCGTCGAGCGCGACATGCCGGGCTTCGAGCGCGGAAGGAACCTCGACAAGATCGGGATGCACAGCCAGGACACCGCCGAGCTCTTCTTCACCGACGTCCGGGTTCCGACCGAGAACCGGCTCGGCGCCGAAGGTGAGGGCTTCATGCATCTCGTCCAGAACCTGCCCCAGGAGCGCTTGAGCATCGCCGCGGCGGCGATCGCCCACGCGCAGGCGACGCTCGGCTGGACCATCGACTACTGCAAGGAGCGCGCCGCGTTCGGCCAGCCGATCGGGTCGTTCCAGAACTCGAAGTTCCGGTTGGCCGAGATGCACACCGAGCTCACGATCGGCCAGACGTTCATCGACCGTTGCGTCATCGCTCTCAACGCCGGTCAACTCACCGCCGAGGAAGCAGCCATGGCGAAGTGGTGGACCACCGAGCTGCAGAAGCGCGTCAACGACACCTGTCTCCAACTTCACGGCGGCTACGGCTACATGCTGGAGTACCCGGTGGCACGGGCCTTCCAGGACGGCCGCGTCTCCACCATCTACGGCGGCACCACCGAGATCATGAAAGAGGTCGTGGGCCGTTCCCTCGGGTTCTGAGCGCCTCCGGGCCGAATCAGACGAAACCTCGCGTCGCCCTTCCGCTCGGGCGGGGAACACGCGACGATGACGCCATGGCGAATGATCCCGCCGACGGTCGCGAGGCCCACGACGATCAGGAGGTCGCCGAGACGCTCGACGACGAGATGCTGGGGAACGAGGTGCTCCAGATCGACGGGCTGAGAGCGCACGATCTCGACCTGGTGGATTCGCTGCGTGATCGGGCCGACCGCGAGGAGCCCGATTTCGACCACCGACCACCGCGCTTCGATCACACCGCGCAGCAGCTCGTCGAGTTGCGCCACGCGAGCGCAGACCCCCAGCCCGACGTGCTGGCTCGCGAGCTGCCCGGCGACGACGACCAGTGCGCGGAGGAGGCCGCTGTCCACCTCGAGGACGAGATGGGCCACGCGATCTGAAGCCCGAGGCCGCGCTCGTCCGAGCGCGGCGCGGCTCAGGCCGCGCCCGACAGCGTGAGCGAGACCAGGAAGCCCACCGCCGTCACGAAGCCCGCCGCTCGGCCGCCCTGCTCGTACGCCTGGGGCAGGAACGCGTCCGCCAGCATCACGATCGTGGCGCCCGCCGCGAACGCCTGGACCATCTCGCCGGAGGCGGTGGTCATCTCGGTGACGATGACGTAGCCGATCGCCGCCGCGGCGGCCGACGCGGCGGCCAAGCCGGTCCACAGGCCGAAGACCGTGGCCGGGCGGTCTCCTGATGCCAGCAGGCCGGTCGTGCCGGCCATCGCCTCGGGGAGGTTCGAGAGGAACACGGCGACCAGGTAGGCGACGCTGATCTCACCACCGAGCGCCAGGCCCATCCCGAGGACCAGCGACTCCGGGATCCCGTCGAGCAGCGTGCCCAACACGATCGAACGCGCGGCGCCGGCGAGACCGGCACCTGCGCCCGGGCCCGACACGTGCGAGCGAGCCGCTCCCCCTCGCTTGTCGATCAACCAGTCGGCCACGACGTAGACCAGCGCGCCGGCCATCAACGAGAGCCCGATTGACAGCATGTCGTCCCTGCTCGGGACGTCCGGGATCAACTCATAGGCGATCGCCGACAACAGGGTGCCGGCACCGAACCCCATGATCAGGCCGGTGACTCGGGCGGGCACCTCGAGCCAGTACGCGATGGCCGCGCCCAACAGCAACGACGAGGCGGCGGCGAGACCCCAGAGCCCGGCGGAGAGTGCGCTCACCCAGGCGAGTATGTCGCTCCGGCGGTAACCGGTTGGTCGATGGTGGGGCTCGTGCACCCGTGGCTCACCGCTGGACGACGAGACGAACGTCCGCTGAGGTCGACGTGGTCCGCCACGCTCCGGATCCGGGTCGGCTCAGGTCAACAACTCGAGGTGCTCCTCGGGGAGCGGGTCGTGGTCCGTCTCGCCGCGCTCATGTCGACGGAGCAGTCGGAGGATGTGAGGCCCCAGCAGGTCGATCGGAGTGTTGACGAAGCGCTCCCCACCAAAGCGGGCGACGTTGTCACGCTGATGGCGCAGCACCCAGTTGTCCTGATGGAGGATCCATCGCGCGAGGGGCATCAGCATCCCCCGGACGACGGGCGTCGGGAGGGGAAGGCGATAGGCCGCCGCTGCATGGAGCACACATCGGTCGTCGCCGACCGGCGTGTAGAACGCGTTGAGCACGACGTGTCGCGCCCCCAGGCGGTACTCGACCTGCGCCATCGCCGGGACGATGAACCGATCGGTGTGCTCGATCACCCCGCCGTCCGGCGCGAGCAGGCGTCCCGCCAGGCCGGGAGGCACGGGCTCGCCCGCGAACTCCGCCTCGACCCGGTCGAGGCCGTGCCGCACCGTCACCGAGACCGGCACTCGTTCGCGTCGGCCGCGGAACAGGCCCCGGTGGAGGAACGAGGTGTGCGGAACGTCGAGTGCGTTCTCGACCGCGGCGAGCATCGGTCCTGGCACATCGAGACGGAGGTACACGGTGCGATAGCCGGCCTCCCCCACCCCGGTCAGGTGCGGTGGCCCAGGCTGGACCGGATCGCCTCCCGCAGGGACGACCCAGACCATCCCGTCCGACTCATGCACCGGGAAGGTCGCCACTCGCCGAACCGGCTTGTCGCTCCGGGCCTCGTCGAGCCCGGGGACCGCGACGCACTCGCCCGCGCCATCGAAGCGCCAGCCGTGATACCGACATTCGAGCTCGCCGGCGTCGCAGCGACCAAGAGACAGAGGCACGTTGCGGTGGGGACACCGATCGACGAGTGCGACGGCACGCCCCGAACCGTCGCGGAACAGCGCCAGGGGCACATCGAGCACCGTGCGGCCGATCGGCTCCGAGCCGAGCTCGGACGCCAGGCAGGCGACGTGCCAGTGCTGTGGCAGCCGGACTGTGGTGAACCGGCCCGTCGGCTCGAGCGGGGCGGCGTCGTGGGCCATCGCGTGCCACGGTAGTGGCGTGCGCGACGCGAGCCCCGCTGAGCCGGCGAGAGTGGGCCCGACCGATGCCGTCGAATGGGCCCGCGCGCTCGGCGTGAGCCTCGACGCGGTCGAGCAGTACCGCTCGGCCGAGACCTTCGACCTCCACGTCGACACCTACATCTGGAGCCGCGTCCTCCGTTACGACCTGTCCACACGCCACCGCCGTGGCCCGCTCGGTCGGCATTGGTTCTGGCAGGTCGACCTCCCGAGGGCGCTCGACGGCGCGATCGCCGGGGCCATCTGGTCGATCACCACCAACCCCTTCCGCAGCGCCGACGCGAGGCGGCGAGCGTTCGACACCAACCTCGCCGACCTCCGCACACGCCTCGCGGCTTATCCCGATGTCGATGTCGTCACCAATGCCACGGAGTACCGGGCCGCTCGCGCCGCGGGCCGGCACGGCGCATTCATCGGCATCCAGGGCGGCAACGCGCTGAGCAGTTCGATCGAGGACCTCGACGTGTTGCGCGACGGCGCGGTCGTGCGCGTGACGCTCGTCCACCTGACCAACTCACGCATCGGCGCCACCAGCTCGCCGCTGTCACGGCTGGGTCGA
>DATEEV010000311.1:0-3318 GCA_035281005.1 Microthrixaceae bacterium
CGGGCGCCTTGCCCAGCGGTGGTCGGCATTGTCCCACCTTCAGCCCCAGTACCCGCAGGATGGCCTTGGTGGGGATCGGGTTCGGGGCCTCGTCGGAGGCTTCGTATTCGAACGAGGCGAGCAGCCCGGCGTTGACGCGCCGGGCGGTCGCGACGTCGCCCTTCTCGTACGCGGCGACCATCTCGCCCATCTGGCGGCCGACCCAGTGGCTCGCCACGCTGATCGCGCCGACCGCCCCCACCGCCAGCAGCGGCAGCGTGAGCGCGTCGTCACCAGAGTACAGCTCGAAGCCGTCAGGAAGGGCTGCCACCAGTCGCGCCGCGGCCACCGGGTCGCCGGCGGCGTCCTTCACGGCGACGACGTTCGGGACCTCGGTGACCAGCCGGACCAGCACCTCGGTGCCGATCTTCCGTCCGGTGCGGACCGGGACGTCGTAGAGCACGACCGGGAGCTCGGTGGCGGCGGCCACCGACCGGAAGTGGGCGTCGAGGCCGGCCTGTGAGGGACGGTTGTAGTATGGCGTGACGACGAGCACGCCGTCGACGCCGAGTGCAGCTGCGCGACGGGTCGCCTGGACCGCGTAGGCGGTGTCGTTGGAGCCGGTGCCGAGCAGGAGCGGCACCGAGACCGCTTCGCGCACGACCTTGGTCAGCGCGACCTCCTCGCTGTCGCTCAGCACCGGGCTCTCGCCGGTCGTGCCGCACAGCACCAGGCCGTCGCTGCCGGTCTCGACCAGCCAGCCGGCGAGGGTCGCGGCGGCATCGAGGTCGAGCGCGCCCTTGTCGTCGAAAGGAGTGACCATGGCGGTGATGACCCGCCCGAACCTGGGTGACATGTCAGCCACGACCTCCTCCGTCGGACACGTTGCGATTGGGTTCGCAGTGATCTGCCTGCGTCTCGGTGGCCCGGTCGCGGCCCAGGGTCGCGAGCAGGTCCTCGTGCAGCTCGAACCACACCGTGTGGTACGAGTCGATCACCGGCTTCGTCAGCCAGTCAACGTCATTGGCGCGGACCCGGCCCAATGCGAAGGTGAGACGAGCGTCGTACTGGGCGAAGCGTGGGACCGGCGCCGACAACCCGCCCAGGATCATCGACACGCGAGGGTGCAGGTCCTCGAGCCGGGCGATCACGGCCGAGTCGTGCTCGGGGTCCTGATGGTCGTTGAGCACCTGTTCACCGTCGCGCACCCGCAGCTGCCAGTCGGTGCACAACGCGAGGAACTCGGCGTTGAGCGGTTGGAACGCCGCGTAACCGGCCTCCGCGATGCCCCTCGCCCCGGCGCGGTCGAGCTCGGAGGCGAGCATGCGCTCGCCGGTGGAGCGACCCTCCGCGCTCAGCATCCAGCCGGTGAGCCGACCCTCGCGATGGACGACCAGGCCGTCGTCGCGGTAGCGAGCGAGCGTGAGCTCGACGGTGGGGAGGTCGAGTGCCCACCGGTTCGCGATGTGGTCCGCGGTGGCGAAACCGCTCAGCCGGAGCCCATGCAGCACGAGCATCGCCGGTCCGTCGTCGTCGGACATGACGTCCGACGCTAGCGCCGAGCGGTCGGAACCCTTACCAAGCGTTCTGTGCTGCATCCAGAGGCGTGGGCGCCTCCGGGCGCAGCACAGAACGGGAGGGTCAGGCGTTCTCGCGCTGGGCGAGCTCGTCGAGGGCGAAGGCCTCGTACTCCTCGCCGGTGTCGACCCAGTCCTCGAACTGGATCACTCCGAGCTCCTCGAACCGGCGGCGCAGCCAGGCGTCGTTGCGGTCGAGCAGGCCGAGCTTCTTGGTGTTCGGCACGATCTTCGAGAACAGCATCATCTGGAACATCTGGCGCGTCGGCGTGCGCATCACACCTTCGATCGCGTCCTTCACCGGGACGCCCATCCGCTCCCAGACCTCCTGCTGCAGGAACCGGTCACGCATCCGCACCGCTGCCTCGAACGCGAACTCCTGGCGTTCGCCGATCTCCTTGTCGGTGAGCTCGGCGTAGTACTCCTGCAGTGACAGCACGCCGAACGCCACGTGGCGCGCCTCGTCGCTCATCACGTAACGGAGCAGCTGCTTGAGGAGCGGCTCGGTGGTCATCATGTGCATGAAGCCGAAGGCCGCGAGCGCGAGGCCCTCGACCATGATCTGCATGCCGAGGTACGTCATGTCCCAGCGACTGTCGGCGACGATGTCGTCGAGCAGGAGCTTGAGGTGTGCGTTGATCGGGTAGTGCCCGGTCAGCTTCTCGTCGAGGTATTTGGCGAAGACCTCGACGTGGCGGGCCTCGTCCATCACCTGGGTCGCGGCGTAGTACTTGGCATCGATCCAGGGCACCGTCTCGACGATCTTCGCGGTGCACAGGAGCGCCCCCTGTTCTCCGTGCATGAACTGGCTGAGCGCCCAGTTGTCGGACTGCACGCCGAACTCGAGCCACTCCTCCTCGGACCAGTTCTCGAACGCCGTGCCGGTGACGTCGAAGTCGGCGACGTTGGCCTGGCCCTGTGCCGTGAAGTTGTTGATGACGACCTCGTAGGGGTCGACCGGCGTGTCCCACGGCAAGTCGGTCTCGCCGTTCCACTGGGCGCCTTTCGCCTTCTCGTAGAGCTTGTTGAGCGCCGGGCGCTGGCCCTTCTCGTAGTCCCATGTGAAGATCGCCTCGGCGTTGTCCTTCACGGCGTGGATGGCCTCGTCGACGTCGCTGTTCACGACGGAGAGGATCGCCTCGAGGTCGTCGACCTCGTCGCGGCCGATGAGTTCTTCGTGGGTGGACATCTGAACAGCCTTTGCTGGTCGGTGCAGGCGCTGCCTGCATGGGACGGCGTCAGTGAACGGTGTCGGTGGCCCGGGAGATCCCAGGAATCAGGTGGGTCGTGACGAGGCGCCGCACATCGACGTCGTTCGTCAGATCGATCGTCGTGCTGGGCGTGAAGGTGTAGGAGAGGACGAGCCGGGCCGCCCACTCGATGACCTCGTCGGCGCTTGGCCGGCCGAGGTGCCGGGCGAAGATCGGCCCGAGATACGTGGAGGTCGCCTCGAGCAGCGGGCCGAGCCGGTCGAACGCCAGATACGGCAGCAGCTGCTCGGGCTCGTGGCGGGTGACGGTCTGCAGGGCCTCGTTGTCGCGGATGAACGCGGCGGCCGTGCCGATCGCGACGACGAGGAGCTCCTCGAGGTCGTCGCTGCGATCGAGCACCTCGATGAGCTCGACCAGCAGTCGGCCGACCTCCCGCTCGCCGACGGTCTGGATGAGCGAGCCCTTGCCACCGGGGAAGAGCCGGTAGACGGTCGCTCGTGAACAGCCCGCCTCGCGGGCGATGTCGTCGAGGGTGGTCTTGGTGACGCCCC
>DATEEV010000312.1:0-6993 GCA_035281005.1 Microthrixaceae bacterium
TCATGAGACGAGCTCCACCCAGTCCTTGTACTGATCGACCTGACCGCGGACCGCTTTCGCGTACTCCGCGGCGATCGCGGAGGTCATGGGGCCGGGGCACGGGATGGCCCGATCGTCGACCGAATTGACCGCGGACACCTCGGCCGCGGTGCCGCAGACGAACATCTCCTCGGCGATGTACAGGTCGCTGCGTGTCAGTTGGTCGAGTGACACCTCGAAGCCGAGGTCACGGGCGATGGTCATGACCGACGCCTGGGTGATCCCCTCGAGCGCACCCGCGTAGAGCGGCGGGGTGATCAGCCGGCCGTGGCGAGCCGCGAAGATGTTCTCGCCGGTGCACTCCGAGATCATTCCATCGGGGCTCATCATGATCGCCTCGTCGTAGCCGGCGTGGAGCGCCTCGATCTTGGCCAGCGACGAGTTGACGTAGTTGCCGGTCGTCTTGGACGCGGGCGGCATCGTGTTGTGGTCGTGGCGCGTCCACGACGAGATCTTCATGCGCACACCCTTCGTCAGCGCGTCGTCGCCCAGGTAGGCGCCCCACGGCCAGCACGCGATCGCGACGTCGACCTCGCACGGCAGGGTGGACAGGCCCATCTCGCCGTAGCCGTAGTAGGCGATGGGGCGGATGTAGCAGGAGGGGAGCCCACTCGCGACGACGACGGCCTTGGTCGCGTCGACCAGCTCCTCCACGCTGTAGGGCAGATCCATCATCATGATCCGCGCCGAGCGGTGGAGCCGCTCGATGTGCTCGGTCAGGCGGAAGACCCCCGGGCCGTCCGCGGTCTCGTAGGCGCGGATGCCCTCGAACACGGCCATGCCGTAGTGCAGGGAGTGGGTCAGCACGTGGATCTTGGCGTCCTCCCAGGCGACGAGCTCGCCGTTCATCCAGACCTTCTCGGTGGGTGTGATGGGCATGACGCCTCCTACAGCTGCGACGCGATCGCGTCGCCGATCTCGCTCGTGGTTCCGGTGTACCGCGTCGGCTCGGCGCAGGCCTTCTGGATGCGGGCGGCCGCATCGTCCTCGCCGAGGAATTCGCACATGAGCGCCGCGCTGATGATGGCCGCGACGGGATTGGCCACGCCGCGACCGGCGATGTCAGGCGCGGTGCCGTGGACCGGCTCGAACAGTGAGGGGCCGGTGCGGTCGGGATTCAGGTTCGCCGACGCGGCGAACCCGACGCCGCCCGAGATCGCCCCGCCGAGGTCGGTGAGGATGTCGCCGAACAGGTTGTCGGTGACGATCACGTCGTACTGCTCGGGTCGCTCGACGAAATGGATGCATGCAGCATCGACGTGCTGGTAGTTGGTGGTGACCGACGGGTAGTCGGCGGCGACGATGTCGAAGGCCCGCTGCCAGAGGTCCCCGGCGAAGGTGAGCACGTTCTTCTTGTGCACCAGCGTCAGGTGCTTGCGCTCGGTGGCGGCCGCGCGGTCGAACGCGTAGCGGATGCAGCGCTCGACCCCCATCCTGGTGTTGACCGATCCCTGGGTGGCGATCTCATGGGGGGTACCCTTGCGGAGGAATCCGCCCTCACCGGCGTAGGTGCCCTCGGTGTTCTCGCGGATCACCTCGAAGTCGACGTTGTGGCTCGTGTCATCCGCGAACCGGAAGGGCCGCAGGTTGATGTACATGTCCAGTTCGAAGCGGATGCGCAACAGGATCCCGCGCTCGACCAGCCCGGCGGGGGCCGCGACGCCGGGAGCCGGGTCTCCCACGGCCCCGAGCAGGATCGCATCGACGGATCGCCACTCGTCGAGGGTCTCGTCGTCGAGCACGGTGCCGTCCTCGAGATAGCGGTGCGCGCCGAGGTCGTAATGGACCCAGTCGACGTCGACGCCACACGCGTCGACGACCTTGATGGCCTCGGCGGTGACCTCGGGGCCGATGCCGTCGCCGCCGACCACGGCGATCCGGTGGGTGCTCTGTGCTGACTGATTCACGACTGGGTGCTCATTGCGCTGGACTCCGGGAACTCAGTTCGATTGGAGCTCCGGCTGCGCCGACGCTCTGGGGAGAAATGGAAAACCGCCCACCGAAGTGGACGGTCAGGAGCGCACGCCGGATCGGCGTGCGCTACACGATGATGATTACGGCGGTGGGACTGCACGACATCGTCGTCCAGCGTAGCAGCCGGTCACGACACCCGGCCGATCGCTTCCGCCGCCCGGATCAGCCCGACACTCCTCAACCCGTCAGTGCCAGCACCCCGAGGGCAGAGGCCGCCATCGCCACGCCGAAGGGCACCTCGAGGGTGTCGACGTCAGCGCGACGAGCCTCAGCGATCATGACGAGTCCGCCCTTGAAGATCACCGCCACTGCCAGGCCCAGCACCCACACCGTCCAACCGACCGCGGCCAGGCCGTAGCCCACGGGTACGGCTTCCTTGACCTCAGGGGCGGTCAGCAGTGCCGGCCACAGCACGCGGAGGCCGATGAGCACCGCCGTCGCGAGCACCGCGCCGAAGGCGCCGTGCACCGATACCCGGGTCGTCTCGGTCGCGTCCACCGCGACCGCGGCCGCAACGACGATCAGCAACTGGGCCAGCACCAGCTCGTCGGGCAGTCGCCGGTGCACCATCAGGTAGATGGCCATCGGGATGAGCCCGAGCGCCAGCGTGGCGACGAGCAGACGATCCGGCCCGCCGTGACGGGCGATGGCCAACGCCGCGAGCGCGCACAGGGCCGCTCCGACGATGCGTGCGAGCGACCGGAGTTGTCGGCCAGTGGTCAGTGTCGTGGTCATTCGTCGTGGAGTCCCTCACCGACGAGCTTCTCGCCCACGAATCCGCCAGCCGGGTCGAAGCGGTAGTTCGCCAGGTCCTTCGCGAACTCGAGGTGCACCGGCGCCGGACCGTCCCGGAACTTCTCGACGCTCAGCACCACGCGTTCAGCGAAGTCATCGACGCTGGCCGGGTCATAGGTGGTGTAGAGGGTCGACACGATGTCGGCCTTGGAGTTGAGCAGCAACACGAGGTCGGCCTCGTGCGCCATCGGCGATCGCCCCTCCAGTCCACCCATTCGAAGGCGTCGGCTGCCGAGCCCATCATCTCCCGAGGCCGACGCCGCGACGACGGCGACCTCGTGGTCGAGCGCCAGGTGCTTGAGGCCCGCGGCGACCCGCACGGGATCAGATGCCGCGCTCCCCGCGCGGTCAGGCACCTTCTGGAGGTAGTCGACGACGAGCATGCCTCCGGCGCCCAGGTCGTCGACGACCGTCCGTTGCAGCGCCTCGAGGTCGGTGTCGACACCACTCCCCCGCACCAGCACCAGGAACGGCCCGTCGGTGCGGAGACGATCCATCGCGGCCGCCGCGAGCGGATGGGTCTCGCGCAGCTCGGCGCCGGTGATGCGGCCCTCGACGTGATCACGGATGCGGTGACGGATCGTCGCCATCGTCGAGCGGTCGACGCTGCCCGCCGCCAACTCCGCGACATCCGCGACCAGGAGCCGCCGCAACAGGTTCCGCTCGGTGTGCTCGTAACACACCACCGCCACTGGTCGACACAGTCGGGCCGCGACGCGTGCCCACTGCAGGAGCGCCACCGTCTTTCCGAGCCCCGGGTTGCCGCCCAGCAGCACCAGCTCGCCCGGGCGGAACCCGCCCTCGAGGATCAGGTCGAGCGGCTGGAATCCGGTGGGCACCGGGTCGATCGGCTGGGAGGCCCCGGGCGAGAGCCCATCGAGCAGCCGGTCCGCACTCGACGGTGCACTCAGGGGGTCGGTCGCGGACGCCGTCGGCGGTGTGATCGCCATCAGAGGATCCCCGAGTCGAGCATCCGCACGATGGCGGGGCCGAGGATCACCACGAACAGCGCCGGCATCACGCACAGCACCAGCGGGAAGGACAGCTTGACCGGCATCTTCATCGCGCGCTCCTGCGCCGTGACCCGTCGCTTCTCCCGCAACTCGTCAGCGAGCACGCGTAATGCGTTGGCGAGCGGGACGCCCAGCCGGTCGGCCTGGCCGAGGGCGGTCACGAAATGGCGCATGCTCGGGCAGTTCGCCCGGCGCAACATCCGCTCCATCGCAGCCTGGCGCGGCACACCGATCTGCACGTCCTGGATCACGCGGCCGAACTCGTTGGCCACCTCGGTGCCGCCCTCCTGGGCGAGTCGAGACATCGCCGCGTCGAAGCCGAGGCCGGCCTCGACACTCACCGTCATCTGGTCGAGGGCGTCGGGCAGCTCCTGCTCGAGCCGGTCTGATCGTTCCTGGGCCTTGCTGAGCAGCAGCAGGTCGGGGATGAACCAACCGAGCACGGCGAGCGCCAGGCCGACCAGCACCCGCGGGATCGAGAACCCGGTCACCAGCAGCACCACTCCCATCAGCCCACCGAGGCCTCCGGCGAGCACCTTGACCGCGAGCACGCGTTCGATCGGCCAGTCGGTGGTGGCCCCGGCCATCTCGATCCGATCCTCGATCGAGGAGGTCATGCCACTCGGCGTCAATTGGCGGGCCCGGTTGGCCAGGGACGCGAGGAACGGGTCGACGATGCGGTCCGAGCCGCGCCGTTCGAGCACGAGTTCGCGAAGGTCGTTGCGCCGCGTGAGCCGGCGAGCAGCGCTCGGCGCCCGGACCCGACCGAGGCCGGCGAGGGCCCACAGCGCGAGCAGCACCGAACACGCCACGGCCAGTGACGCGAGCCAGACGATCGGCGGCATCGTCAGAACCTCAACTTCACGATCCGTCGGATCCACACCGCACCGATCACCATCGCGACGATCCCCCCGACGATGAACGCCTGGCCGAGGGTCGAGTCGATCATGTCGTTGAAGTACGAGGGCCGCGTGACCAGCATGAACACCGTCATCGCGACCGGCAGGAGGAAGAGCACCAATCCCGAGAGTCGCCCCTCGGCCGAGAGCGCCTTGATCTGCGCCCGGATGCGATTCCGATCCCGGATCGTGGCGGACACGTTGTCGAGGACCTCCGAGAGGTCGCCGCCCAACTCACGGTGGATGCTCACCGCCTTGACGACCCAGCTGAAGTCGCTGTCGCCCATCCGCTGGTCGACCCCGGCCAACGAGTCGACCACGTCGCGACCGAGGCGGGCTTCCATGACCACCCGTGCGAACTCCTCGCTGATCGGACCGTCGGTCTCCCGCGCGACGGTGTCGAGCGCCTGGGGAAGGCCATGGCCGGCGCGGAGGCTGTTTGCCAGCGTCAGCAGTGCGCCGTCGAGCGCGTCGACGAACTGGTCGGACCGTTTCCTCGCTTTGCGTTGCACCCAGCCGACGCAGCAGAGCACCACCACACCGGCGCCCAGCGCGCCCAGGAAGATCGAACCGAGCAGGGCTCCGACGATGAAGGCCAGCAGGCTGAAACCGCCCGTGAACACCACGAACTCACCAGGGCGCATGTTGATCGAGGCCCGGTCGAGCAGGTCGTCGATGCCGCTGCGCTGGTGTCGCCGCTCGAGCAGCTCCTCGGCCTTCGTCGACGCGAAATCCGCGAGCTCGCGGAGCACGAAGGTGGGTTTCGGCCGCTCGTCGCGTACCCCCAGCTCGGTCGAGAGTCGGCGCTTCGGCGTCTTGCGGCTGGAGCGCAGTGCCACGAACGCGGCGACGACGGCACCCCCGATCGCGATCAGCCCCAGCGGCCGGCCCCACGTGTCGAGCCATGACCCGTCGACGGTGGAGACGGCGAAGTCGCCGGTGTCCGGACTGGCGACGACCGCATCGTCGGCCGGGCCGACGGCGGGACTCGCGAAGTCGACACTCCTGCGGGCGACCGCGACCTCATTGTCGTAGGCGACGCTCACGGCCAGATCGACCGGTCCGTGCTTGCCGGACTCCCACATCAAGACCCAGCGGTTGTTCAGGCGTACCGCGACCTCGCCGTAGGCGGCCTCGAGCGCCGAGGGGTCGTCGGCGGGTATCCATCGCCCTCCTGCCGCCGCCGTGAGCGACTGCAGCGCCGCGAAGTCGGACTCCGCCCCCTGGAGCGGGATCGTGAAGAGGCTGGCGTTGGCCGCGCGCAACGCGTTGGCGGTCGCTGGCGCGGTCGCGGTGCTGCTCGTGTCCTTGCCGTCGGAGAGCACCACCATCACGCGGCGGTTGAAGGACTCGTCGAACGCGGCGGCGCCGGCCTGGATACCGTCGTAAAGGGCGGTCTCACCGGTGGCGCCGAGCCCACCCAACGCCGCCCGCGCGGATTGGTGGTCCTCGGTGAGCGCCACGGGCTGGGAGACCGTGTCGCCGAAGGTCACGACCGCGACTCGAGCGCTGTCATCGACCCGATCGATGAAGGTGCCGGCCGCCGTGATCGCCGCGGCGATCGGTGCGCCGGCCATCGACCCGGAGACGTCGATCACGAGCACCACATCCACCTGCTGGGTGTCGCGAGCAACGGTCAGTTCCGCCCGGTCGCCGTTCTCGGTGAGGGCGAAGGATTCAGCGGACAGCTCCTCGCCGTCGAACTCCTCGGGCGCGGCCACCGTCATGCGCACCGACGGATGAGCGGACGGGTCGACGCCGAGGATCTGCAGCTGCTGCTCCTGCGCGCCGGCGGTCATCCCGGAAGCGGTCGCGATCACGACCGCGACCGCGACCATCGTCGCCAGCACGCCGAGGCCTTGGGAGCGACGCTCGACCGACATCAGACGGGCTCCTCCACATCGGCACTCGGATGGTTGCCATTGCCGTTCGCACCCGACTGGAAGATGGTGGCCGGCAACTCGATGCCCAGATGCAGCAGGCGCTCGCTGAACCCCGGTCGCTGACCCGTCGGGCGGAGCTCACCGACGAAGCGACCCTCCTCGTCGATGCCCTCGTACTCGAACTGATACAGCGTCGAGAGGACGATGTCGTCACCATCCATGCCGACGACCTCCTCGATCTGGGTCACCCGACGCGACCCGTCGCGGAGTCGCGTGAGGTGAACCACGAGGTCGAGGGCGGAGGCCACCTGTTCGCGGACCGCACGCATGGGCAGGTCCATGCCCGCCATCAGCACCATCGTCTCGAGTCGGGCCAGTGCATCGCGAGGA
>DATEEV010000313.1:0-8065 GCA_035281005.1 Microthrixaceae bacterium
TGCCGCGTGGTTCACTGTCCTCACCAGAGGAAGGAGGTGGTCCAATCGTGATTGACAGAACGCTCGGGACGCTGGAGGTGGCCGGCCGCTAGGAACGGCCGACTGGACCACCTGGTGAATTCACACCGGCTACCGCCGGTCGTCCGACCCGGAATTCGTCCCCCCGGGTGACACGCCGCTCGCCCCGCGAGCCGCACTGAACACGGCGACCGGTCCTCCAGTCAGAACTCGACGAGGGGGCGTGCCCGCGGGCACGCCTCCTTTTCGCGTACGGAACGCATTGTCTTCGCGTACAATAAGCGTCGTGTGGAAGCGTTACCGGGGGGTACTCGCCATCGGCGTCGCGTTGGCTGCGATCGCGGCGTACGTCCTGACGTCCGATCCGGCTGACGAAGATGACTCCGTGACGGCCGAGACCGTCGAGGTCGCCGACGACATCGCCTCGATGGACCTGCCGCCCGAGGTCGTGCCGTGGGAGGTCGCAGAGGCGGAGGGACGCACCGACGAGATCGAGTGGGGCGAGCGCTGCGACACCACGACCGGCACGCTGCGCCTGCCCTACATACCAGAGCTCAGTTGCTTCGCCCCGTTCGAGGGCGACAACGGTGGTGCGACCGCGCCGGGGGTGACCGCGACCACGATCCGCGTGGTCGCCTATGAGGTGGACAGGAGCGGTGCCCTCGTGGGCAGCTTCGTCGACATCCTCGGCAGCGCCGCGAGCGCCGAGTCCACCGAGGCGACCCAGCGCGGGTTCGTGGAGATGTTCTCGCACTACTACGAGACGTATGGCCGCGCCGTCGAGCTGGTCAGGTTCCAGGCCACCGGGGCCCCCGACGATGCCGTCGCGGCGGTCGCGGATGCGGAGACGATCGCTCGCGACCTCGAGCCCTACATCGTGCTCGGGGGTCCCGCGCTCACGAACGCCTTCGCCGACACCCTGGCGAATCGCGGCGTGATCTGCATCAGCTGCGCACCCGGCCAGCCCAACCGGTTCTACGAGGAGCGCGCCCCCTACGTGTGGGACATTCTCAAGAATCCCGAGCAGAACGGAATTGCCGCCAACGAGTACATCGGCAAGCGCCTCGCTGGTCGACCTGCGAAGTTCGCGGGCGACCCGGCGATGCGTGAGAAGGAGCGGGTGTTCGGCAGCGTCCACATCGAGCTCGGGCCCGACACCGTCGAGATCGAGGAGATCCTCGAGGCCGACCTCAAGGAGTACGGCGTGGAGCTCGCTGCCAACGTGGGCTACACCGACCCCACCCAGGTGTCGGCGACCGGGCGCGACATGATCACCCGCCTCAAGGAGGCAGGGGTCACCTCCGTCATCTTCACCGGTGACCCGCTCGCACCCGGCACGCTCACGCGGATCGCGACCGAACAGGGGTACTTCCCCGAATGGATCATCACCGGCGAGGCGTTCATCGACACCACGATCCTGTCGCGGACCTACGACCAGCAGCAGTGGGCTCACGCGTTCGGCCCGGCGAACCTGTTCGCGCGTTCCACGAGCGGCTCGTCGGCGGCGGCCGAGCTCTGGCGCTGGTACTTCGGCACCGAGATCCCGGTGCCCGGAGCCGCCTCGGCGGCGCTGTACGGACCGCTGCTCGTGTTGTTCCTGGTGCTGCAATTCATGGGCCCAGACGTCAATGCCGACGCGTTCCAGCAGACCCTCTTCACCGTGCCCACGCTCCCGGGGTCACCGACCCTCGGACAGATCTCGTTCGGGACGAGGTTGTGGGAGGACCCGGACTTCACCGCGCTCGACGACCAGGCCGAGGTGTGGTGGGACCCGACCGCCGAGGGCCCCGACGAGCTCGCGATCGTCGGTAAGGGGATGTGGCGCTGGATGGACAACGGTGCGCGCGTCCTGCCGGGCGACTGGCCGGAGACCGAGCCCACGGTGTTCGACCCCGCGGGAGCAGTGACGATGTACGAGGAACCACCGCTCGTCCCACCCGACTATCCGCCAGTGCGCTGAACCAGCCGGGTCTTGGGCGAGACTGACGGTGGATGACCGAGATCTGGGCGATGACCGAGGCCGAGCGCCTCGAACTGGCCGACCTGGTCGAAGAGCTCGACGACGCACAGCTCGACTCGCCGTCATTGTGTGCGGCCTGGCGCATCCGCGACGTCGTCGGCCACGTCATCTGGACCGCACAGGCGACGGTGCTGGGTGGGATCGGACCGTTCCTGTCAGCGGGGCTGAGGCCCCACGTCATGATCGAACGCGAAGCGTTCCGGTTCAGCGACGGCTCGGGTCCCGAGCTCGCCTCGCGGCTGCGTGACCTCGCCGACTCCCGGCAGCTTCCGCCGGGGCTCAAGCCCGTCGGTTACCTCGCGGACATCGTGGTCCATCACCAGGACGTCCGCCGTCCGCTCGGCCGACCTCGACAGGTTCCGAGCGAGCGACTCAAGCCCGTGCTCGACCACTACCTCGGCTCGAACCAGTTCACAGGTGGGAGGTCCCGCACGCGGGACCTGACCGTCGTCGCGACCGACATGGTCTGGTCCCAGGGGTACGGCCCGGAGGTCCGCGGGCCTGCCGAGGCGCTCTTGATGGCCGCCGTCGGCCGGTCCGACGCGCTGGGAGAGCTCGACGGCCAAGGAGTGGAGACCCTGGCCTCCCGCATCCGCGATTGACAGGCTGCTCGAACGGCCGTGAGATGGTTGGACGATGTCGACAGCACCCGAAGAGAAGGCCTCGGAAGCCGAGCAGGCGCAGCCGCAGCGAGCGGCACCAGCCCCCACCGGCCGGCGCGAGCTCAACCGGATCTCCCGTACGCGGACGTTCCTCGACACCGCGTTCCGGGTCGTGATGGACGAAGGCTTCGACGCCCTCACCATGCAGCGGCTGGCAGACGAGACCGGCGCGGCGATCGGAGCCGTGTATCGCTACTTCCCCTCGAAGGGCGCGCTCGTGGCGGAGGTGCAACGTGAGGCGATCGAGCGCCTGGGCACCAGCTACGCGCTCATCCGTGACCGCAGCGATCGGGTCTTCGAACAACAGCACCTCGATGCGGCGGCGATGGGCCTCGCCCGACTGATGCTCTTCGGCCGGTTCTTCATCGCGACCGCCGACACCTACCCCCAGGAGCTGCGTCTGCTCCAGATGCTGATGGGGGAGTCGCGCAGCCTGGTCCCACCGGAGGAGGGGCTCCGCGTCGTGCCGTCCGCGATGCGGCTGCTCGACCGGGCCCGGGTCTGCCTCGACGACGCGATGGCCGCCGGGGCGATCGACGACCGCGACGAGTCGATGGCGCGGGTCGTCACCTGGGCCTCCGCGGTGGGTGGTGTCCTGCAGCTCACCCGCCTGGGCATCTACGACCCCGAGCTCTTCGACGGTGACCGCCTGGCGCGGGAGCTCACCGCCGACATGCTCGTCGGTTGGGGCGCGACCCGGGCTGCAGTCGACGCCGCGATCGCGTTGGTCGACGAGATCGCGGCCGTCGGACCCCTCGCGCCGCCGGTGCCCTTCGGCCAAGCCTGACGTCGGCGCACGTCGAGGTTCGGTTCCTCAGATCCCCCCTCAGCCCGAGTGGCTGTGATAGCAAGCCCCTTGACCCGTGGGAGGCGTCATGCTCGCAACGTTCCAGCTCGGAGAGGTCCTTCTCTCCATCATGTGGTTCTTCTTGTTCTTCATCTGGATCATCATCCTGTTCCAGGTGGTCGTCGATCTGTTCCGCAGCCACGATCTCGGGGGCTGGGGCAAGGCACTCTGGCTGGCGTTCATCATCTTCCTGCCGTACCTCGGTGTGTTCGTGTACCTGATCGCCCGCGGCAAGGGGATGGGCGAACGTCACCTGGCCGACGCCGCGAGGAGCCAGGCGCAGTTCAAGGAGTACGTCCAGAGCGCGGCCGGCTCGTCCGCCAGCGCAGCCGACGAGATCGCCAAGCTCGCCGCCCTCCGCGATTCGGGCACGATCGACGAGGCCGAGTTCCAGAGCGCCAAGGCGAAGCTCCTGACCTGACCGACCGGGTAGGCCGGTCACTCGACGCTGAGCGCGGCTCGAATCAGCGGTTCGAGCTGAGCGAGCGGCAGCCCGACCACGTTGTGGTAGCTGCCGTCGATCGACGTCACGAAGCGGCCGCCTCGGCCCTGGATCGCGTACGCGCCTGCCTTGTCGAGCGGTTCGCCGGACTCGACGTAGGCACGGATCTCTGCGGCGTCGAGGTCCCGGAACCTGACCTCGGTGCGCTCCACGATCTGGCGTTCCTCTCCGTCGGCGTCGATCACGACCAGACCGGTGAGCACCGTGTGGGCACGTCCCGAGAGTGACGCGAGCATCGCTGCCGCCTGGAGTGGGTCCCGCGGCTTGCCGAGCACTGACCCGTCGACCACCACGACGGTGTCGGCGCCGATCACGACGTCGCCGGGCGTGGCGACCGTCCGGGCCTTGGCGCAGGCCAACCGTGCGACCAGCGCATCGGCCGACTCCCCGGCGAGTGGCGTCTCGTCGACCTCGGCGACGACCGTGTCGAAGTCGAGGTCGAACAGGGCGAGCAGGTCGCGCCGACGCGGCGACGCCGACGCGAGGATCAGCCGGGGCGGTCGCGGTCGGTCAGCCACCGGATGAGGCCGATTCGGCCCCGGCGTCGAGTGCGGCGTCGTCGTCGGCGGTCTCGTACCACCGGTCCGGTAATGCCACCGGCCGAGGGCCCTGGCTGTGACCCCGCTTCGCCCGGCGAGCGTTCGCCGTCAGCACTGCGCCCTGATCGAGACCGGACACCTCCTCGATCAGGTGGTCGCGAGAGCGGAGCTGGCTCAACCGGGCGCGCACCTGCGAGCCGACCGGATAGCCGGTGAGGTACCAACCGGTGTGCTTGCGGAAGTCGCGGATGGCGTGGGATTCGCCGCCCCACTCCGCCAGCAGATCGAAGTGCTCGACCATCGTGGCGCCGACCGCTCCCAAGGTCGTTGGTTCAGGCGCATCGGCTCCGGTGAACGCGGCGGCGAGCTCGGCGAAGATCCAGGGGCGGCCCAGGCAGCCCCGTCCCACCACGACCCCGTCGCAACCGGTTGCCGCCACCATCGCCAAGGCGTCCTGCGCATCCCAGATGTCGCCGTTGCCGAGCACCGGGATCGTCGTCACCGCGTCCACCAGCGATCCGATCGCGGCCCATCGGGCGTCACCCGAGTAGAGCTGCTCCGCGGTGCGAGCGTGGAGCGCGACTGCGGCGCACCCCTCGTCCTCCGCGATTCGGCCGGTGTCGAGGTAGGTCAGATGGGTGTCGTCGACGCCCATCCGGAACTTGGCCGTGACCGGCACGCCGTCGGCTGCTCGCACCGTGGCCCGGAGCAGGTCGCGCAGAAGCCGGCGCCGGACCGGAAGCGCCGCACCACCACCGTGGCGGGTGACCTTCGGGACCGGGCAACCGAAGTTGAGGTCGATGTGGTCGACCCCGATCTCGCTCACGAGCATCCGCGTCGCCGTCGCCATGACCGTCGGGTCGATGCCGTAGAGCTGGATCGAGCGAGGTCGCTCGTCGTCGTCGAAGCGCGCGAGGCGGAAGGTCTTCTCATTTCGTTCCACCAACGCCCGGGCCGTGATCATCTCGCTCACGTAGAGGCCTGCGCCGTGGCGACGGCAGAGCCGACGGAACGGAGCGTTCGTGACTCCCGCCATCGGCGCGAGCACGACCGGTGGGTCGAGCTCGATGGTCCCGATCTTCACCGTCATGGCTGGCCCATCCTGAGAGTCGCCGCTCAGTAGTCGATGCCGCGCTTGGCGCGGATGCCCTGTCGGTACGCGTGCTTGACCTCGCGCATCTCCGTGACGGTGTCGGCGACGTCGATCAGCTCCTGGGGCGCGTCACGTCCCGTGATCACGATGTTCACGCGGTCGGGCCGGCCCTTGATCGTCGAGATGACCTCGTCGCGGTCGAGCCAGTGCCAGGTCAACAGGTAGGTCAGCTCGTCCAGGATCACCAGTTGATGCTCGCCGGCCTCGATCACGGCGCGGGCGGTCGTCCATCCGCGGCGGGCCACTTCTCGGTCGTGGTCGGGATCGCCGGTGTCCCAGGTGAACCCCTCGCCCAGCGCCCACCAATCGACTCCGAGCTGACGGCCGACCTTCTCCTCGCCGACGGCCCAGTCCCCGGACTTGATGAACTGCAGCACGGCGACCTTCCAACCTCGGGCGACCCCGCGCACCATCACTCCGAACGCTGCCGACGACTTGCCCTTGCCGTCGCCGGTGTTCACCACGACCATCGACGCGACGCTTCGGAGGCCGTCGGGCCGAGGGTCGTCGATCGGTGGCGTCTCGCCGGGATCTGCTTCGGTGCCCTCGGACATGCCTCCAGTATGGGTTCCGGGGCCCCGAACGGCCGCACGGGCGTCGGTAGCCATCGGGGCGATGGCGGAGAAGTGCTACTCGCGTCGCCACCGCGACGCCCTCGAACTGGCGGCGAAGCTGCATCGTCAGCAGCGCCGCAAGGGGACCGACCTGCCCTACCTGAGCCACCTGTTGACCTCGTCTGGTACCACCGGCAGGTCTACGAGTTGGTGCGAGTGGGGCTCGGTGTCGAGCACCGGCTCGTGCGTCGACTCGACCGAGCGCTCGGCCCGCTCTCGGTGTGGGCCGCAGTCCCGCGGTCGACCCAGCTCTCCGCGGGCTAGAACGACACCCGTGGTGTCGCTCGACGAGATCGACCTGTGTGACCTCGATCGATTCGCGATCGGCTTCCCGCACGACGTGTTCACCCGGCTGCGCGCCGAGGCGCCCGTCTGGTTCCATCCGCCGACCCCCAACGTGCCCGACGGCGAGGGTTTCTGGGTGCTGTCCCGGTACCGCGACGTCCACCTCGCGGCATCTGACGGTGTGACGTTCTCATCGCAAGGCGGTGGTGGCCGCGACGGCGGCGGCACCCTCATCGAGGACCTGCCGTCGGGCTGGGTCGCCGGCGTCCTGTTGAACATGATGGACGACCCCGTCCATCAGCGGTTCCGCGCGCTGCTCAGCCCTGCGCTCTCGCCACGCGCGCTGGCGCCGCTCGAGGTCGAGCTGCGCGATCGCGCCCGTCGCATCGTCGAGCAGGCGCTCGAGGCGGGTGAGTGCGACCTCCTCACCGATGTGGCCGCCGAGCTCCCGCTCCAGGCCGCGGCCGGGCTGCTCGGCGTGCCCCAGGACGAGCGGCAACGCCTGGTCGAGTGGGCCGACGCGACCCTCGACTACGACGATCGCGACCTCGGCGGGCTCAGTGAGCGCGCGCTCGCCGCGTCGGCCTCGATGATGGAGTTCGGGTCGTCACTGATCGAGCGACGCCGGACGGACCCGGGTGACGACCTGCTGTCGTTGGCCGTTCGGGGCAGGGTCGAGGATGGGAGTACGACCCGTCACCTCAGCGACCTCGAGCTGCAGATGCTCTTCACGCTGCTGGTCGCGGCGGGGACCGAGACGACGCGCAACACGATCGCAGTCGGGATCGCCATGCTGGCCGAGCGCCCCGCGGATTGGGCCGCCCTGCGCGACGACCGCTCGTTGATGCCCGCCGCCACCGAGGAGCTGCTCCGTTGGGCGTCGTCGACGCCGTACAACCGACGCACTGCCACCCGCGACGTCACGGTCGGGGAGTTCGTGGTGGCGGCGGGCGACAAGGTGACGCTGTGGTGGGCTTCGGCCAATCGCGACGAGGACGAGTTCGACCGTCCGTTCGAGTTCGACATCCGGCGGTCACCGAACCGGCACCTCGCCTTCGGCCACGGCGCGCACTTCTGCCTCGGCGCCCGGCTGGCCCGCTTGGAGATCGCGGCGGTGCTCGACGCCGTGTTGGACGCGGTCGACCACGTCGAGCTCACCGGCCCCATCGAGTGGACGCGCTCCAACAAGCACACGGGAGTGCGCCACCTTCCGGCCCGATTGGCCCCGCGCTGATCCGGGGAGCGCGCCGGTGACTCAGCCGGGCCGGTCGAGGTGGAGCGCGGCGGTGACGTCGACGAACATCCGCCAGGCGTCGGGCCAGTCCATGCCGGGATGGGTGATGCGAAGGTCGACGATGCCGTGGATCCAGGTCCACAGCTGGAACGAGAGGTAGACCGCGTCGTCGGTCTGCGGCTTCGCGCCCG
>DATEEV010000314.1:0-5929 GCA_035281005.1 Microthrixaceae bacterium
GCCAGAAGTTCGGGCGCATGTAGTCCGACGCCGGGCCCCGGGCCACCTCCAGCGCGTACTCCGCCAGCTCCTGCTTGCCGGTGCGCCAGGTGAAGTAGGTGTAGCTCTGGCTGAACCCGATCGCGGCGAGCTCGTGCATCATCGCCGGGTGGGTGAACGCCTCGGCGAGGAACACCACGTCGGGGTGGTCGGCCCACACCTCGGGCAACAGCCAGGCCCAGAACGCGATCGGCTTGGTGTGGGGATTGTCGACGCGGAAGATGCGGACCCCGTGCCCGATCCAGAACTCCAGGATCTCGTGGCAGGCGTTCCACAGCGCGAGGCGGGGCTCCTCCTCCGGCCAGAAGTTGATGGGGTGGATGTCCTGGTAGCGCTTGGGGGGGTTCTCGGCGTAGCGGATCGAGCCGTCGGGGAGGTGGTGGAACCACTCCGGGTGCTCAGTGATCCACGGATGGTCGGGCGAGCATTGCAGCGCGTAGTCGAGTGCGACCTCGAGGCCGAGCTCGTCGGCGCGGGCGACGAACGCGTCGAAGTCGTCGAAGGTCCCCAGCTCGGGGTGCATCGCCGTGTGGCCCCCCTCGGCCGCGCCGATCGCCCATGGACTGCCCGGGTCACCGGGGCCCGCACCGAGGCTGTTGTTGCGCCCTTTGCGGTTGGTCACGCCGATCGGATGGATCGGGGGCAGGTACACGACGTCGAAGCCCATGTCGGCGATGGCGTCGAGTCGATCGACGGCGCCGCCGGCAAAGCCGCCGACCGAGCGCGGGAAGAACTCGTACCAGGCACCGACCGCAGCCCGTTCGCGCTCGACACGCACGGTACGGAAGCCGGTCGAGGTGTGGTCGGTGGGGTCGATGACCGTCGCGACGGCCTCCGCGACCGCGTCGTCGAGGCCGGCAGACATGCGCACGTTCGAGCTGCACGTCGTGGATCGCAAGGTCGTCACCGCGTCCCTGACGCGGCGCCGGAACTTCCTCGGCACCGCGGGCGCCAGGCGATCGAGTATCGCCGCGCCTTCCAACAGCTCGGCCTCGACGTCCTCCCCGACCGACGCACGCAGACGGATGTCACGCCGCCACGTCTCGAACTGGCTCGTCCACGCCTCCACCACGTACTCATGGAGCCCGAGTGTCGTCGGCACGAACGAGGCCCGGAACAGGTCGTCGAAGCCGGGGACCATCGGAGCCTCCGACCATTCCACCTCGGACCGTGCCTGGCCGCCGGCGGCCCGCCACCGCACCCGGCTGCGCAGCACTCCGTGACCGTCGCGGAAGATCGTCGCGGCGACGTGGAAGGGCCGGCCCGCGATGCACTTCGCGGGGAGGTCGTCGACGGGCGGTGGTTGGTGCCACCGGATCAGGATTCGGTCGGCTGCGTCCATCGATCCCGGCTCAGCGGTAGAGCGTGACGTCGATCCGTCCGGACTGGAAGGGCATGGAGCCCGTCTTCAGCCAGATGCCGCGCAGCGTCGCGTACCGATAGCTCTGGATGATGACCGAGCCGATCAGCATCACCTGCTCGTCGAAGTCGACGGTCGGGTCGGTGATCCGCATCGTCCCCGTCGTGAACCGGTTGTTGGAACCGATCATGAGCTTCGCCGCGAAGACCCGTCCGCCTTCCTGCTGGTCGGTGCCGCGTGCATCGATGATGACGTCACGAGGTCGCGAGAGGAGTTGGCCGACCGACTCGGCCGAGATCAGCAGCTGGCCTTTGTACTCGAGGGGACCGGTGAGCTCGACGCCGACCTTGACCGCCTTGATGAGCGGGCGGTACTCGCGCCGCACCGACGACGCCTGGGCCCTGGCCTTCACCCCGGACCCGTCGACCTTGATGTCCCAGTACGCCCCGCCGCAGGACGCACCCTGCTCGAGGCCCTTGCACGATGCGTGGCTGATGGTCTCGGCGTCGAGGCTCCACGAGAAGTCGCCGTCGGCGAACGACGCCGAGCCGCCCACGTTCGAGGTGACCTGCTTCGGTGCGGCGCCATTGCTGTCGATCACCCACACCTCGCTGCAGTTCGGGCCGGCCGCATAGACCAGTCGCTTGCCGTCGGGCGAGGGCATGGGCTTGCAGATCCGATCCTGGTCGCGCAGCGACAGGAACTTGGCGTTGGTGGTGTCGACCCGCACGAGCTGATCGAGGCCACGACCACGGGTCACGCCGTAGAGGTAGGCGCCGTCCGGGGCGAAGACCGGGTCGTCGACGGTGAAGCCGGTCGACACCGGTTCGCCGGCGATCGGCTCCACCACCGCGATCGTGAACTCCTTGCCGGTCTCGACGTCGGCGGAGCGGAGGTAGAGGTACGGATCGAGCGGTGAGAACTGAATGGCGATCGGAGCCCGGAGCAGCGGTTCGGACAGCGGTGAGTACCGGTCCTTCTCCGGGCCGTCGTACCACTTCACCGCGGCCTGGGTCCGACCGCCCTCGACCTCGGCGATGTAGCTGATGGCGGTACCGGTCACCAGGAACGACAGGATGTTGTCACTGGCCTCAGGGGGAACGACGGCGTTGTTGGCGACGACGTTGTCGGCCTTGGATCCGTCGGCCGATGCCAGCACCAGGGACCTGTCATTGCGCACATACGCGACGCGGGTGCCGTCCGGCGACCACGCGAGGGGCGCCAGTCCGGCCCGGTTCTTGACCGCGCCGGTGCCGACGACCTTCGGGGAACTGCCGTCGGACTCCGCGACGATGACCTCGCCGCTCGGGCTGACGTAGGCGACCCGCCCGGGCCGCGTCAACAGCGGCGGACGCGTCGTCGAGGTGGTCGATCCGATGCCCGGCGGTCGACGGGTGGTGGTGGTCGCGTCCTCCTGGGCGCCGACCTCGACGCCCGGACCGCCGCTCACCAGGATCGCCGCCACCAGGGCGATGACGGCACCGACGGCCGATATGAGCCCGATTCCCCGCGGAGAGCGGGCGGCTCGCGTGCGGGCGCGGGTGGGACGGGAGGAGGAGCGAAGGAGTGCCATGAGCGACGAGCGCGCCCGGCCCCGGACGCGTCGTTGCAGGATACGACAGGTTCGGCTCGAGTGGATCGCGGGCCGGGGCCGGCCTGAGTGCTCCTCAGCGGTCGATAGCCTGCCCCGGATGAAGGCCGTCCGAAGCTTCACGGTCCGCCCCCGACTTCCGGCCGCGATCGCGGGTCTCGACCGCCTCGCGGCGAACCTCCGGTGGGCATGGCACCGGCCCACCAGGGCGCTGTTCGCGTCGATCGACGCCGACATCTGGGCGGGGACCGGTCACGACCCCCGCCTCCTGCTCGCCCGCGTGGCCCCGGAGCGCCTCAACGACCTGGCCGCGGACACCTCCTTCGTCGAACAGGTGCAGCGGGTCGTCGCCGACCTCGAGGAATCGCTCACGGCGCCCTCGTGGTTCGACTCGACGCCGTCGCGCTTCGACGGCGTGGTCGCCTACTTCTCCCCCGAGTTCGGGATCGCCGAGGCAGTCCCCCAGTACTCGGGCGGCCTCGGCATCCTCGCCGGCGACCACCTCAAGGCCGCATCGGACCTCGGCGTCCCCCTGGTCGGCGTCGGCCTGTTCTATCGCCACGGCTACTTCCGCCAGTCGCTCTCCGTCGACGGCTGGCAGCAGGAACGCTTCCCCGACCTCGACCCGTACGCGATGTCGATGGAGCTCTGCGACGGCGTCCGCGTCGAGGTCGCGCTCGGCGACGAGCGGCTCCACGCGCAGGTGTGGCGGGCTGAGGTCGGGCGCACCCCTCTCTACCTGCTCGACGCGGACATCGACGACAACTCCGACGAGCTCCGGCTCGTGACCGACCGCCTCTACGGCGGGGACACCGAGCACCGGCTGCGCCAGGAGATCCTCCTCGGCGTGGGAGGCGTTCGGATGCTGCGGGCGCTGGGGATCGAGGCCACCGTCTTCCACACCAACGAGGGCCACGCGGGATTCCTGGGCCTCGAGCGGATCCGTCAGCTCATGGCCGAGCGCGACCTCCCCTTCGACGAGGCCTGGCTGGCAGCGCGGGCCGGTTGTGTGTTCACGACCCACACCCCGGTCCCGGCCGGTATCGACCGGTTCCCCCGCGAGCTGATCGAGCGGTACTTCGGGGCGTGGGCGATGGAGGTCGGCCTCAGTCCCGACGAGCTGATGGCGATCGGGCACCGCCCCGAGGAGGAGCCCGACGAGAAGTTCAACATGGCCGTGATGGGCATGCGCCTCGCGGAGCGGCGAAATGGCGTGGCGGCGCTGCACGGCGAGGTGAGCCGCGAGATGTTCGGCGACCTCTGGCCCGGTGTTCCGGTCGACGAGGTGCCGATCGGATCCGTGACCAACGGTGTGCACCCGGCGACGTGGACCTCGGCCGAGATGTCCGCCCTCTACGACCAGACGCTCGGCACGGGTTGGGCGACCGGCGACGTCGCTGACTGGCACGCGCTCGACACCGTGTCACCACCCGAGGCATGGCGCGCCCACGTCGCCGCCAAGGAACGCCTGGTCGGGTTCTGCCGGGCGACGATGCGACGCAGCGGCCTCGCCCGTGGCCTGTCCCCGTCGGACGTGACATGGACCGACGAGCTGCTCGATCCCTCGGCGCTCACCATCTGCTTCGCGCGGCGGTTCGCCACCTACAAGCGAGCGACCCTGTTGTTGAGCCAGCCCGATCGACTGCGGGCCCTGCTCACCGATCCCCAACGACCGGTCCAGTTCGTCTTCGCCGGCAAGGCCCACCCGGCCGACGAGGCCGGCAAGGAACTGATCCGCCAGATCGTGACCTTCGCGTCGGATCCCGCGGTGCGACTGCGGTTCTGCTTCCTCGAGGACTATGACATCTCGGTGTCGCGCCACCTCCTCCAGGGCGCCGACGTGTGGCTCAACACGCCGCTGCGCCCCCAGGAGGCCTGCGGCACCTCGGGGATGAAGGCCACGCTCAACGCCGCGCTGAACTGCTCGGTGCTCGACGGCTGGTGGGCTGAGTGCTTCGAGCCCGACGTCGGCTGGGCGATCTCGTCGGCCGAGGGCGTCGAGGACCCAGCTCGTCGCGACGAGCTCGAGGCCAACTCGCTGTTCGACCTCCTCGAACAGCAGGTCGTGCCGCTGTATCACCGCATCGACCCCGGCACCACGGGCGAGGAGCCGGTGCCGGTCGACTGGGTTCGGACGATGATGCATTCGGTCGCGGTGCTCGGCCCGAAGGTGCACGCGGCCCGGATGGTGCGCGACTACGTGACCAACCTCTACGAGCCGTCGGCCAACCACGGCGCGGCCCTGACTGACGAGGGGTTCGCGGGCGCCGCCGAGCTGGCGTCGTGGCGCCGACGGGTGCTCGAGGCCTGGCATCAGGTCCACGTGGACGTGGTCGACGCGGACGAGTCCGTCGGTGATCTCGCGACCGTTCGCACGGTGACTGCACGTGTGTCGCTCGGGACGCTCGGGCCCGGCGACGTCGAAGTGCAGCTCGTCTCCGGCCTCGTGGGTCAGGCGGGCGAGCTGGAGTCGCGCACAGCGGTGGAGATGATCCCCGGTGAGGTCGGCGACGACGGCCACCACACCTACCGCGCCGAACTACGGCTCGACGCCCCGGGTCGGCGTGGCCTCACCGTTCGGGTCGTGCCCCGGCACCGCCTGCTCGTCGATCCCCTCGAGCTCGGCTGCGTCGCCTGGGCGCGTTGAGCGAGGACCTGCCGCCTTGCGGCGCATCGACACGAAGAACGGGATCGCGCACAGCACCGCGTAGGTGAGCACCACCGACCAGAAGAGCGGGTCGGTCTGGTCGCGCAGGTAGCGCCCGAGGCCCCGACCGACCGCGGGAGCGACCATGACCGAGAGCACGACCTGCCGGGTGGCGGAGTACCGCCACCAGCCGAGGTGCTCGCCCCACCACTCGACCACCACCGGAACGGCCAGCAGCCACAACAGCCACGGATCGAGCCAGCCCGGCCAGGCGACACCCGCGAGGTCGAGG
>DATEEV010000315.1:0-7698 GCA_035281005.1 Microthrixaceae bacterium
CTGCTTCCCACTCGCGTCGAGGAACGACATCCGGTGGCAGCTCGACCTGGCCGGCGGCGCGCTGATGGACGCCGGCTGCTACCCGGTGCACATGCTGCGACACCTCGTCGGGCCCTTCGCCGGCGGGGAGCCGACGGTGACAGAGGCCACGGCGCGGGTCCGGTTCCCCGGGGTCGACCGCCTGACCGAGGCCGAGCTGCGCTTCCCGAACGGGGTCACGGCGTCGTTGCGTGCCTCGATGTGGTCACGACATCTGCTGTCCCTGCGAGTTCGGATCCACGGATCCCAGGGTCGGCTGGTGGCGATCAACCCGCTCGCGCCTCACTACTACTCGTCGCTGCGGGTTCGGGCCTCGGCGCCGGGGGCGCCATCCTTCAAGGAGCGTCCGCCGCGATCGTCGACCTACCTCCATCAGCTCGACGCGTTCTGCGACGCGGTCCAGCACGGGACGCACTTTCCCACCACGACCGCCGACTCGATCGCCAACATGGCAGTGATCGACTCGATCTACCGCGCCGCGGGGCTCGGGCCGCGCCGCCCCACCGGTGACGCCACGTGACTCGGACGACTCTCCCACCGACGAGCTCGAGGCGACGGTTTCTCCGCGGAGCCGCGGCCGCTGCGGGGTCGGTGGCGATGGCGCCGTGGGTCGCGACGGCCTGCAGCGACGACGCCGACGAGTCGTCGGAGGCCGGCCGCGGTTCGCTGACCTACCACCTCGCCTGGATCAAGAACGTCGAGTTCGCCGGCAACTACATCGCGGACCAGCACGGCTACTACCGCGACGAAGGCTTCGACAGGGTCGAGTTCATCTCCGGTGGCCCGAACGTGTCGCAGGACGCGGCGATCCAGGCGGGCAAGGCGTTCATCGGGATCTCGGCGCCCGACATCACCGGCCCGGCGATCCTCGCCGGCGCGGACCTCGTCGCGCTCGGCGCGCAGTACCAGACGAACCCCTTCTGCATCACCAGCCTGACCGACGACCCCATCGGGGCTCCGGCGGAGATGATCGGGCGGCGAATCGGGATCCAGGCCGTCAACGAGTCCGTCTTCACCGCGTACCTCGCGGCGAACGACATCGCGCCCGGGCAGGTCGAGCAGGTGCTGGTGCAGACCGACCCCCAGCCGCTCGTGAACGGCGACGTCGACGGATGGCTGGGTTGGATCACCGTCGAGCCGATCCTGCTCGGCACCCAGGGCATCGAGACGCACGACATGATGCTGGCCGACACCAACTACCCGCTGGTCAGCGAGATCGTCGTGGTGAAGCGCTCGACGCTTCGCGACCAGCGCGACCGCGTGAAGGCCGTGCTCCGCGCGGACATCCGCGGTTGGCAGGACTCGATCGCCGATCCGGCGCTGGGCGCGCGCTACGCCGTGGACATCTACGGCAAGGACCTCGGCCTCGACGTCGACGAGCAGACCCTCGAATCGAAGGCCCAGAACGAGCTGATCCTCACCGACGACACCCGGGCCAACGGGCTCTTCACGATCACCGACGAGCTCATGGACGCGTCGATCCGCTCGCTGCACCTCGGCGGCATCGACATCAGCGCGGAGCGCCTGTTCGACACCTCCGCGCTCGAGGAGGTCTACGACGAGTCGCCCGAGCTCCGATCGATCGGGTGAGCGCAGCGATGGGTGGGAACGACTCGGTTGGCGCCGGGCGCGAGGCCGTCTCCCCGGTCGGCATCAGCCTCGAGCAGGTCGTGAAGGACTTCCCGTTGCGCCGTCGCTCCGTTCGAGCGCTCGACCGGCTCGACCTCGTCGGCGCGGCTGGCGAGTTCCTCGCGGTGGTCGGTCCGTCCGGGTGTGGGAAGTCGACCATGATCCGACTGCTCGCCGACCTGGATGAACCAACCTCCGGCACGGTGCGGGTCCACGGTGAGGATCCGGCGGTCGCACGGCGCGCCCATCACCTCGGCATCGCCTTCCAGGATCCCGCGCTGCTCGCCTGGCGCGACGTCGCGGCCAACATCGCCCTCCCTGCCGAGGTGAGCGGGCTCGACGTGAGCGGCTCCCGGATCGACGAGCTCATCGCGCTGGTGGGCCTCGACGGGTTCGCCGACGCGCGGCCCCATCAGCTCTCCGGCGGCATGCGACAGCGTGCGGCGATCGCGAGGGCGCTGGTGGTCGATCCGGAGGTGTTGCTGCTCGACGAGCCGTTCGGCGCGCTCGACGAGATCACCCGGCAGTCACTCGACCTCGAGCTGCAACGGATCTGGAGCGAGCGACGCACGACGACGCTGCTGGTGACTCACTCGATCCGCGAGGCGGTGTTCCTCGCCGACCGCGTCGCGGTGATGACGCCACGTCCCGGCGCGATCGCCGGGGTCATCGATGTGCCGCTCGACCGGCCTCGCACGTCGGACACCTGGCGGGATCCGGTGTTCCACAGCTGCTGCGACGCGGTCTCGGAGATGCTCGTCACGACCGGGGACGGGCCGTGATCGTCGTCGCGCTCGGCGTCATGCTCGGCGGTTGGGAGCTCATCGCGCGGTGGTCGTCGTCGGTGTCGCTCCCTGCGCCGACCGAGGTCGTCGCTCAGATGGTGGAGGACGGGTGGGTGTTCTACGGCCCGAACGTGGCGACGACCGCTCGCGAGGCTGCGCTCGGCTTCGCCTGGGGCGTCGGGATCGCGGTGGCAATCGCCCTCGTGATCGTGCTGGTCCCCGCTACCGATGGGGTGCTGTCGCGTCTGGTCGTGGCGATCGCGTGCGTACCGCTGCTTGCGATCGGGCCGGTCCTGTCGATCGTGTTCGCCGGCGAGACCCCGAAGGTGGTGCTCGCTGCGCTCACGTGCCTGTTGCCGGTCATGGTCGGCACGGTCGCGGGCCTGCGGCGAGCCGACCGGGCGCGCCTCGACGTGGTGCGCGCCGCCGGCGGGGGTGCGGTCGACGAGCTGCGACGGGTGCGGGTGCGCGCCGGGCTCCCCGACGTCCTCGCCGCGCTGCGCATCGCGGCACCGAGTGCGGTGCTCGGAGCGATGGTCGGCGAGTACCTCGGCGGTGAGCGGGGGCTCGGCGTCGCGATGGTCAGCGCGCAGCAGCAACTCGAGGTCGCCCGCACGTGGGGCCTCGCGGTCGCTGCCGCGCTGCTCGCCGGTGTGGGCTACGCGGCGGTGGCCGGCCTCGACCGATGGACGAGGCCCGAGGGGGTGCACCGGTGAGGCAGCGCCGATGAGCCAGCACGCGCAGTCGACGACGAACGGCTCGAGCGCGGGCCGGCGCTGGTGGTGGGCGGCGCTCGACGTCGCGATCTCGGCGGGCGTGATCCTCGCCGCGTGGTCGCTCTTCCTCGCCGTGTTCGACGTCGACCACTTCGTGGGCCGGACACCGGCCGACGTGTGGGACTACCTGGTCGGCGCCCCGGACGCCGCCGCCCACCGGTCGGACCTCGCCACCGCCGCGGGGATCACGCTGCGCGACGCGCTCGTGGGGTTGGTGTGTGGCATGGCGATCGCGGTGCTGGTCGCTGCCGCATGCCAACTCCGTCCGGTCCTCGACGGAGCGGTCACCCCCCTCGCCGTCGCGGTACAGGCGGTGCCCCTCGTCGCGCTCACTCCGTTGATCGCGGTCACGTTCGGGCGGGGCCTGCTCACGACCACGATCGTCACCGGCATCGTCGCCTTCTTCCCCACACTGGTGAACGTGAACCTCGGACTCCGCTCGACGCCGCGGGCCGCCCTCGACGTCCTCGCCGCGGCTGGTGCCTCGCGCACGACGACACTGCGCCTGGCACGGCTGCCGGCGACGGTGCCTGCCCTCACGACGTCGCTACGGATCGCCGCACCGCTCTCGTTGGTGGGGGCGCTGCTCGCCGAATGGCTCGTCACCGACGAGGGCCTCGGCCACGTGATGCTCACGTCGAGCGTGACATTCGAGTTCGACCAGCTGTGGGCCGCCGCCGCGGTGGCGACGCTCATCGCGCTCATCCTCTATGCGGTCAGCACCACGATCGATGCCTGGGCCAGACGGCGCTACGGGTGAGTCCCTATGGGTGTCCCTGGGCCACGAAGCGCTCGCTGATCTCCCACAGCCGACGTGCGTCAGCGGGCCGCTTGGCCCACGGGAAGAGGCGACCACGCCGGCATCGCACCCAGTAGGCGCCGGTCTGCAGGCCGCCCTCCGGCGAGGTCGCGACCCAGATCGAGGTCCTCGCTCCCTTCTCCGGCGAGATCATCACGAGTGGCGCGAGCTTCATCAGAACACCGTCGATCCCCCTCGTGTCACCGTCGCGTCCGAAGTGGCTGTTGACCGGGCCCGGGTGAAGCGCGTGGACCTTCACGCCTGCCCGGGCCCACCGCCGGGCGAGCTCCTGGGTGAAGTAGATGTTGGCCAGCTTCGAACGTCCGTAGGCGAACCAGCTGTAGTACCGACGGCTCGTTTGCAGGTCGTCGAAATCCAGGCCTCCGACCGCGATGCAGTGGGCGATCGAGGCGACGTTGATCACGCGGGGAGCGGCCGCGGCGGTCACCTGCGGCTCGAGCAGTGTGGTGAGCAGGAAATGGCCGAGGTGGTTGGTGCCGAAGGTCGACTCGAAGCCGTTCTCGGTCTCCTGCCGGGTCGACAGGATGAGCCCGGCATTGTTGATCAACACGTCGATGACCGGTGCGCGTTCGGCCAGCACCGCTGCGCACGCCCGCACCGACGCCATGCTCGCCAGGTCCAGTGGCACCCACTCGACGCAGTCGTTGCCCGACCGTATCCGGATCTCCTCCACCGCGGCGGTTGCCTTCGTGGCGTTGCGGCAACAGATCACGACCCGATCACCCAACGACGCGAGCCCGACCGCGGTCTCGAGGCCGATGCCGGTGTTGCCGCCGGTGATCACCGTCGTTCGCGTGGGCGTCATCGCCAGAGTCTGGTGCCTTCTGCGAGGCTCGCGGGATGGTCGATCCACCGACCTCCGTCCAGATCAGCGTGACCCCTTCGCGCATGCTGGTCCGCGGCCTGTTCCACCAGTGCCCGGTCTGCGGCGGCAGAAAGGTCATCATCGGTTGGTTCGGCATCGTCGATCGCTGCCCCACCTGCGACCTGCACATCAACCGCATCGAGGGGCACATGATCGGCTACATCGGGCTCAACACGATCGTGTGCTTCTCGCTCACCTTCGTCGTGCTGTTCGTGGGGGCGCTCCTGATGGTGCCCGACATCGAGCCGGTGCCCCTGCTCATCGCCGCGCTCATCCCCGCGGGGCTGGGGCCCATCGTCTTCCTCCCGTCGTCGCGCACGATGTGGACCGCGATCGACCTGTTGATGCGGCCGCTGCAGCCCGGCGAGGTCGACCCGCGCTACGTCGTGGTCGACCCCGGCCGCGACCATCCGAGCGGGGGCTGACGACCCGTACAGCTCTGCCTACCCGTAGAGCCCTGCCTACCCGTACAGCGCTTCGATCTCGACGCTGTAGCGAGCATGGATGCCGCGACGCTTCAGCTTCGATGTGGGGGTGAGCACGTCGGAGTCGGGCAGCCACTCCTCGCCCAGGATCCGGACCTTCTTCACACGCTCGGCGTGATTGAAGTTGGCCATCGCCGTCTCGAGCGCAGCCTCGACCTCCGCGACCACCACCTCGTGCTCGGCCAGCTCCTGGAGCGGGATGCCGCCGAGGCCCTGTCGCTCGGCCCACACCGGTGCAACCTCGGGGTCGAGCACCACCAGCGCGGCCACGAACGGACGGTTGTCACCGACGGCCGCGGCCTGGGCGACGAGTGGGATCGTCTTGAGCGCCGCCTCGAGGTTGGCCGGGCTGATGTTCTTGCCGCCGGCGGTGATGATCAGCTCCTTCTTGCGGTCGACGATGCGGACGTAGCCGTCCTCGTCGAGCTCGCCGATGTCGCCCGAGTGGAACCAGCCCTCGTCATCGATCGCCTCGGCGGTCTTCTCGGGGTCGTCGAGGTAGCCGACGAAGACGTTCCCGCCCTTGCAGATCACCTCGCCGTCATCCGCGATGCGCACCGTGCAACCGGGCGTCTGGGGCCCGACCGAACCGGGCTTCACCTTGAACGCGGCGAAGGTCATCGGCCCGGTGGTCTCGGACAGCCCGTAGACCTCCGCGAGGGGCACGCCGATCGCACGGAACCACACCACGAGCTCGGCCGGGATGGGGGCGGCGCCCGTGACCGCGAGACGGACCTCATCGAGGCCGACCAGGCCGCGCACGGTGCTGAACGCGACCGAGTCGAGGAACTCGTAGGTCGCGAGGTCCTCGTCGGTGGCGGTCCCCCAGGTCATCCGCTCGCGGATCGGCGCCGCGGCGGCGACGGCCTCGTCGAACTTCGCCTTCTTCTCGGGGTCGAGCCCGAGCGCGGCCTGCACGCCCGCGTAGATCTTCTCCCAGACGCGGGGCACCCCGAAGATGATGTTGGGGTGCACCTCCTTCGCGTAGGTGGCGATGGCGGTGGGATCGGGACAGCAGGTGACGTCGTATCCGAAGAACACCATGCCGTAGTGCGACACCATGCGCTCGGCGATGTGCGCCATCGGCAGGTACGACACCAGGCGCGAGCCGAGTGAGTCGTCGCGGGTCCATTCGAACGACTCGAGCATCGACTCGCCGGTCCACACCAGGTTGTGGTGCGAGAGCATCACGCCCTTCGGGTTGCCGGTGGTGCCCGAGGTGTAGATGACCGTGGCCAGGTCGTCGGGCTTCGCGATGGTCGCACCCTCGGCGAGGTCGATGGGAGACGCGTCCGCGAGGGTCGACCACGGGTGCACTCCCTCGGGCAGGACCTCGGGATCGTGGAGTGTCACGATCGCCTCGAGCTCGGGCAGCTCGTCGCGCACCTTCAGGAAGCGCTCGAGGAAGCCCTCGTCCTCGACCACGGCCACCTTGGCGTGGCAGTGGCTGGCCAGGTACTGGACCTGTTCGGGCGACGACGAGTTGTAGATCGACACGGGTGTCGCGCCGCAGAACAGCACGCCGAGATCGACCCAGTGGAACTCCGGGATGTTGCGCAGCATGATCACGACCAGGTCACCGGGGCCGACCCCGAGCTCGCGGAGCCCGCCGGCGACGTGGGCCACCCGCTCGGCGACCTCGGCGAAGGTCAGCGACTCGAGGCCGTCGTCGCCGACCATCCAGCGCACCGCGGTCGCGCCCGGATTGGCCCCGACCATCGTCATGAACTCGGTCGGGACGGTCCGCCCCGCGATCCGCTCGTTGATCTCGGCATCGGTCGACGGCACGGTGGCCCTCCTGTGGTCAGCGGTTCGAGGAAGAGCGCAATTCAAGCACCTGCTGTGACCGATGACACCCAGATGGTGCGTTCGGGCCGACAGCGAACGGATTCGCATCGCCCCGGATTGACCTCGTTCGACGGGTGCGGCCAGAATCTTGACCGACCGGTCTAGTTTCCGACCGCATTCCGCGAACAGGAGCAGCCATGCCCACTGCAGTAATCGTCGATGCCGTCCGGACCGCCGGCGGCAAGCGCAACGGTGCCCTCTCGGGTTGGCATCCCGCCGACCTCGCCGCCGAGGTCCTCAAGACCCTCGTGGAGCGGAACGACCTCGATCCCGCCCTGGTCGACGACGTGATCATGGGCTGCGTCATGCAGGCCGGCGCGCAGGCGCTGAACATCGGCCGCAACGCGGTCCTCGGCGCGGGCTTCCCCGAGTCGGTCCCCGCCACCACCATCGACCGCCAGTGCGGGTCGTCCCAGCAGTCCGCCCACTTCGCCGCGCAGGGTGTGATGGC
>DATEEV010000316.1:0-4997 GCA_035281005.1 Microthrixaceae bacterium
AGCCCGAGGTACAGCGCCCAGGCCCCCGACGCCACGGTGATCACGGCCAGCACCGCCAGTCCCGAGACACGGCGGGCCCGCCAGGCCGCCCACATGATCAGCGGGAACAGCAAGTAGAACTGCTCCTCGATCCCGAGCGACCACAGGTGCCCGAACGGGCTCTGCCCGAACTGGGTCCAATAGTCCGATCCGGCGACGACCTCGTACCAATTGCCGACGTAGAGCACCGACCAGAACGCCTGGCTGAACGGCTGGCCGGGCGGGCCCACGACCTCGACGACCTCCAACAGCATGAGCCCGCAGACGATCATGATCATGAGCAGGAAGGCGGGCAGGAGGCGACGGGCGCGGCGGAACCAGAACTCCCGCATCGGCCGGCCCCGGCCGAGATCGGACATCAGCAAGGACGCGATGAGGAACCCGCTGAGCACGAAGAACGTGTCGACGCCGATCCAGCCGCCGCGGTTGACCCGGGCGTGGGTGAGCACCACGGCGGTCACCGCCAGGGCCCTCAATCCATCGAACCCTGCGATCCGGGCGCGCCGATCGACCACGGGCGACACCGGGCGAGGCACGGGATGACGCTACCAGCGCCCCGGATCGCCACTCTGGCAGCGACACTGCTGGCGGCTGTGCTGATCGGCGGTCTGATCGGGGGCTGCTCCGACGGTGACGAGCCGACGGGACCGTCGGCGGCGCCGACCACCGATCCGTTCTACGCGTCGCCGCCGACCGTCGATCCTGCGGCGGTGCCAGGGCCCGAAGTCGCGCCGGGCACGATCGCACGGTCCGAACCGATCGACGGGCTTCCCGACGACCACCTCGGTTGGCGGATCCTCTACTGGACCCGCGACGCCCAGGACCGGCCGGTGATCGCCTCGGGCATGGTGCTGCGCCCGGCCGAGCCCCCGGACCACGGCGAGCTCCCTCTCGTCGCGTGGGCGCATCAGAGCACCGGCGTGGCCGACGCCTGCGCGCCGTCACGCAGCGGGAACGCCCCGGGGCCGGCGATCCTCTCGCTGCTCGATGCCGGCGTGGCCGTCGCCGCCGCCGACTACGAAGGCCTCGGCGTGGTCGGCCTCGCCCATCCGTACATGGACGGCACGAGCGCCGCGCGCTCGGTGCTCGACTCCGCCCGTGCGGCCCGACTCCTGCCCGGCGCGCAGGCCACCGGTCCCGTCGGGGTGTGGGGGTACAGCCAGGGCGGGCAGGCAGCGCTCTTCGCCGCGCAGCACGCGGCGAGCTACGCGCCCGAGCTCGGCGTGGTCGGGGTGGCGGCGAGCGCGCCACCATCGCAGCCGTCGTGGATCGAGGACTCGCTCCACGACGAGGGACGATTCCAGTTCGCCCTGTTCGCGATCTCCGGATGGTCGGATCGCGACGAGCTGCTCGACCCGGGGCTCATCCTCACCGACGACGGGGTCGAGCTCGCCGAGAAGGTGCGCGACGACGCCGCGGTGTTCTGCCCTGACCCGAACGGTCCCGTCGAGGATGACGGGCTCGACGCGCTGGTCCACTCGACCTTCGAGGAGCACCAGCGGTGGCTCGAGGCGCTCGCGATCACCGAGCTCCCCCCGCTCCCCGCAGCGATGCCCGTGCTCGTGCTCCACGGCCGCGACGACGAGATCGTGCCGATCGAGCAGGGCGAGGCCGCCGCGCGCACCCTGTGTGCAGCCGGCTCGACCGTCGAATTCCGCGAGCTCGACGGCGACCATCGTGCCGCGATGCTGCCGGACCTGGTCGTGGATTGGCTCACCCGCCGCTCCTGGGGAATTCCGGCGACGACGACGTGCGGGCTCGTCCCGTAGGGTGCCAGCCCCGTGGACGACGCGAGCTGGGACGACGCCCATTTCGAGGCAGGAATGCGGGCGGCGCTCGCCGAGGCCCGCGCCGCGGTGGCCCACGACGACGTGCCGATCGGGGCGGTGGTCGTCCATGACGGCCGGATCGTCGCCCGCCGGCACAACGAGCGCGAGCTGACCGGCGATCCCACTGCCCACGCCGAGGTGTTGGCCCTGCGTGACGCGGCAGAGTCGCTCGGATCGTGGCGGCTCGAGGGCGCGACGCTCGTGGTGACCCTCGAGCCCTGCCCGATGTGTGCTGGCGCGGCGTGGGCGGCCCGCCTCGACCGCGTCGTCTACGGCGCCCCCAACCTGGAGGCCGGATCGACCGGTTCGCTCTACCACCTCGGCTCCGATCCGCGGCTGAATCACGAATTCGAAACGGTCGGCGGCGTCCTCGGCGCGGAATGCGCAGCCCTCGTCACGAGTTTCTTCGAGGCACGACGGAACCGGCTGCGAGGGTGACGGTTCCGAATCGAGAACCAGAAGAACGGTGGATTAACGTCGGAGACGGAGAGTTGCCAGAGCGGACGAATGGGACGGTCTCGAAAACCGTTGAGGTCTTTGGGCCTCCGAGGGTTCGAATCCCTCACTCTCCGCCACCATCGTGGTGCTCGAGTCGGGGTTCGAATCCTCGATCTCCGCAGCCACTGAATTCCCTCCGGAGGAGCTGGTCACCGTGCACACGATGATGTGGCGGATGTCGAACCAGGACCCCGAGGCCCTGGGTCGACAGAAGCTCGACGGCCGCCTGGTCCGGCGGGTGATGCGCTACGCGCTGCCGTACAAGTCGATGCTGGTCGGTTTCGTCGCGGTCATCATCGCCGAGGCGGTGCTCGGCCTCGCTCCGGCCCTGCTGTTCCGCAGGATCATCGACGACGCCCTCCCCCAGAAGGACACCGGGCTCCTCGCGGTCCTGTCGATCCTCGTGGTGGTGGCCGCCGTCGCCTCCGCGCTCCTGGGACTGGCGGAGCGCTTCTGGTCGTCCCGCATCGGCGAGGGACTGATCTTCGACCTCCGGACCCAGCTCTTCGACCACGTGCAGCGGCTGCCGCTCTCCTTCTTCACCCGCACCCAGACCGGCGCGTTGGTCAGCCGGCTCAACAATGACGTCATCGGTGCCCAACGCGCCTTCACCGGCACCCTCGGCACCGTGGTGTCGAACGTCATCACCCTCGTCACCACCCTCATCGCGATGGCGGCGCTCGACTGGCGGCTCACGATCCTGGCGGTGGTGCTGTTGCCGTTGTTCCTGCTTCCCGCGAAGCGCGTCGGCCGGAAGCTGGCTGACATCGGTCGCGACGGCATGAACCTCAACGCCGACATGAACAACACCATGACCGAGCGCTTCGGTGTGTCGGGCGCCCTCCTCGTCAAGACCTACGGCCGCCATCACCATGAGTACGACGCGTTCGCCGAGCGGGCGGCGGGCGTGCGCGACATCGGCGTGCGCTCGGCGATGTACACCCGCACGTTCCTCGCGATCCTCGGTCTCGTCGGCGCAGTCGGGACCGCCGCGGTGTACTGGTTCGGCGGCCGGGAGGTCATCAACGGCTCGATCACCGCCGGCACGCTGGTCGCGCTCGCCGCACTCGTCGTGCGCATCTACGAGCCACTCACCTCGCTCACCAACGCCCGGGTCGACGTGATGACCGCGTTCGTCAGCTTCGAGCGGGTCTTCGAGGTGCTCGACACACCGAACCCGATCCAGGACCGGCCCGACGCCACCGAGCTGGGCGCTGCTGGGAACGGTGCGGTCGCCGGTCGCATCGAGTTCGACCACGTCTCGTTCCGCTATCCGACCTCGGCCGACACGGTCGCGTCCCTCGAGGGCGGCTACGCGCCCGAGAGCGACGCCGGCCGCGACGTGCTGGTCGACATCGACGCCACGATCGAGCCGGGGCAGATGATCGCCCTCGTCGGGCCATCGGGAGCCGGGAAGTCCACCCTGTCGAACCTGGTGACGCGGCTCTACGACGTGACGCTCGGCGCCGTCCGCCTCGACGGCCACGACGTCCGCGACGTCACCCAGCAGTCGCTGCGCGATGCGGTCGGCGTCGTCGCCCAGGACCCGCACCTGTTCCACACCACCGTCGCCGAGAACCTCCGCTACGCCCGTCCGGACGCGACCGACGAGGAGCTGCGCGAGGCGTGCGCCGCGGCGCAGGTGCTCGGCGTGATCGACCGGCTACCGGACGGCTTCGGAACCGTGGTCGGCGAGCGCGGCTACCGATTGTCGGGCGGCGAGAAGCAGCGCCTGGCCATCGCCCGCATGCTGCTGAAGGACCCCAGCGTCGTCGTGCTCGACGAGGCGACCAGCCACCTCGACAGCGAGAACGAGCACCTCGTGCAGCTCGCCCTCGCCACCGCGCTCGCCGGGCGCACCTCGATCGTCATCGCCCACCGACTCTCCACGATCACCAGCGCCGACCAGATCCTGGTGCTCGACGAGGGCCACCTGGTCGAGCGGGGCACCCATGACGAGCTCCTCGACCTGGGTGGGCTCTACGCCGACCTCTACCGGACCCTCGTCGGAGCCGAGCTGTTCTCGCCCGCGGTTACGATCGCGGCGGACACCGCGAGCCCCAGTTGAACCGAGCCGCAAATGCTCAACTGATTGGATTGTGATGGCTGACATCGATCGAGCGGCATTGACCGCACGCAGGGAGGAGATCAAGGCGGCCCGGCTCGCGCCTGCGAGCGACCGCCCCGCCTCGAGCGCCCGCGGCGTGCACCACGTGGCGCTCATCTCGAGCGACGTCGAGCGCACCGTCGAGTTCTGCCAAGGGCTGCTCGAGTTCCCTCTGATCGAGATGTTCGAGAACCGCGACCTCGAGGGCTCGACACACTTCTTCTTCGACATCGGCCAGGGCAACGCCCTCGCCTACTTCGACCTCCCGAGCGTCGATCCCGACGAGTACGACGAGGTGCTCGGCGGGCTCCATCACCTCGCGATCTCGGTCGAGCCCGAGCGGTGGGCCCACCTCAAGGCCAAGCTCGACGACGCCGGCATCGAGTACGCCCACGTCGACGGCTCGTCGATCTACTTCCGTGGGCCCGATGGCGAGCGCTTCGAGCTGATCAGCGATCCGCTCGGGGAGATGTACGGCAACGTCCTCGGATGACAGTCCTCGGATGACGAACACCTGGTCGGTC
>DATEEV010000317.1:0-3182 GCA_035281005.1 Microthrixaceae bacterium
CTCGCACCAGCAGGTGCTGCAGCTCGGCGAACGCGACCTGGCCTTCGACGACGACGAACTGCGCCGTCTCGCCGAGGCCCGCCAACAACCCGATCGCGACCTCGAGGCCACCGGCGGCTGGCCGGCGCTGGCCGAGCTCGCGTTGCTGGGCGACAGCACACCCGTCGAGGGCCGGTTCCGCGACTTCCTCCTCGAGGAGGTCGCGAACTCCCTCGACGAGAGCGACCGTGAGCTGCTCGTGATCATGGGCGCGGTCGGACCGATCGACGACGCGCTCGCGTCGCGCCTGATCGGTCGACCGGTCGACCTCGCAACGTCGGTGGGCACGCTCCCGCTCGTCGACTCCGACGGCTCGGTGTTCGAGGCCCACGCGTTGTGGGAGTTCGCCGTCGGCTCGCTCGTCACCGGCGAGCAGCGCGCCGCGTGGCAGCGCGAGGCGATCCAGGTGTTGCAGGAACGCGGTGACGTCGGCCGCGCCTTCCAGCTCGCCATCGGCTCTGCCGATCCGTCCGCCGCGATCGAGGTGATGGCCGGGGTGTGTCGTCCCGCCTATCCCCAGGTGCCCCTGCCGGTGTTGGGCGGATGGGTTCGGCTCCTGCCACCGGAACTGCGAGACCACCCTGTTGCGCTGCTGGCCGAGGCCCTGTCGTTACGAAACTTCCACCACACGCAGATGGGCGCGTTGTTGCAGTCGGCCTGCGAGGGGTTCCGCACCTCCGGCGACGTGCAGCTCGAGCTGATCGGCATGCTGCACCTCGGCGTGGCCGCCTGGACCAGCGGCGACACCTCACCCGCCGCCGACATCCTCGGCCGCATCGGTGAGCTCGCCGAGGAGGGCCATCCACTCGCGGTGGCCCTGGCGGCGGTCGGCCGGGCGCTGTTCAGCGAGATGTTCGGGGACATCGATGGGCTGTTCGCCGCACTCGACGAGCTCGACGGCCTCGAGCTCGAGGAGCCGTTGTGGTCGTTGGTGCTGCGCTATCGCGGCGCCTCAGAATGGCTGTATCGCGACGCTCGCCTCGCGGTGCAGCTCGCGGAGGAGAGCCTCCTCCTGGTGCTGCCCGAGCTGCGGTTCGAGTCTCGGATCGTCTCGCTGTGGGCGCGATGGACGCTCGGCGCGCTCGATCCGGCGCTCGAGGAGCTGGGACACCTCGGCCACGACGACCAACGCGGCCTGCCGATCGAAGTGCTGCTGGGTGAGGTGAACCGCGTGGCGATCGACGCGTGGCTCGGTCGCGGCGACTCCGCTGCCGCCCAGCACCAAGTCGAGCGTTTGCGGTTCGACTCGAACGTGTCGCGCCTCGCGTTGGCGCAGGTGATGATCGCCCTGGCCAGAGCCGCGGTCACCATCGAGCACGACGAGGCCCGCGCCGCGACCGACCTTCGCGACGAGCTGGAGCACAGCGGGATGCCGGTGGGACGCTCCGCCGCAGCACTCGCCCGGCTGCCCGCGCTCGGCTACGTGCTGTTGCCGGAGACCCGCTCCACCTGGGACACCACCCGTTTGGGGACCGGACCGGAAGCTGCGCTCGCCACGGCTCGTGTGCTGCTGGCGGCACGAGACGATGCCGAGGCCGGTGTCGCGGACGCCGGTTGGGTGGACGAGGCCGCATCGATCGTCGCCTCCCCCGCCGCGCTGTGCACGTGGCTCCCCTGTCCGTGGGCGGTCGAACTGGCGCTGCGTGTCGTGGCCGCCCGACCCGGCACCGCCTCGCAGGCCTCCGCTCGAGCCGTGGTGGATCGCCTCGGTGCGCCCGGCTACCGGGTCCTGCGCTCGTTCGCCGCCGTCGAGGCACCGTCGACGCTCGTCACCGCGGCACGCGGGCTGCTCGCCGGCGCGGTCGTCCCGCCCACGGTCCCGTTGGTGCTGCGCCTCTTCGGCCCGACCACGGTCGAACGCGATGGGACTCCGATCGACGCGCCCGAGTGGCGACGCGAGCGAGTCCGGGCGTTGCTCGCGCTCGTCTGTCGCCGCGGTTCGATCACCCGCGACGAGGCATCGGCCACGTTGTGGCCCGATCTCGACCCAGCACGCGCCGCGAACAACCTCCGCGTCACGCTGTCGTACCTGCGGCGGGTGCTCGAGCCGGAGCGGTCGCGGGCGGAGCCGCCGTTTCACGTCCGGGCGGAAGGGGTCACTTTGCGCTTCGCCGGGGGCGAGTGGTGGAGCGTCGACGTGACCGAGTTCGAGCGACTGACCGCGGAGGCCGCCCGCCTCGACCAGCAGGGCTCGCCCTCCCTCGCTCTCGGCGCCTACCTCGAGGCGCTCGAGTGGTATCGAGGTCCTTTGCTCGCCGACCTCGACCTCGACGCCGCCGACGACATGGAACGCGAACGACTCCGGTCGCGCTTCGTTCGGGCTGCAGTCCGCGCCGGGGACCTGCTGGTGGCGACCGGCCGGCCCGAGGAGGCCATCGCGGTGGCGGCGAGGGCGTGCCGAGAGGACCCCTGGAGCGAGCCGGCCTATCGCCTCGAGGCCGACGGCCACCTGGCGCTGGGTGACCGGGCCGCCGCGGTGCGGGCCTACCGCCGATGCCTTGCCGTCCTCGACGAACTGGGCCTGCCGCCCGAGCCCGAGACCGAACGCCTGGGCCGCCATCTCGGTGTCTGAATGGGCAGATCTACCCCGGAAACGTTGAACTAACGATTCGCTAACTAGATCCGGGTACAGTCCGGTTTCAGCGGTCATCTCGCCCATGACCGCCGGGGGTAACGGGCTGATGCTGTCGTCCTCAGCGTCGGCCCGAGGGACGGCGAGACGGTGTCATCGGGGGTGGAAACCGATGGCACCGCTCCCTCCCATCGCTCTGCGATCGGTGAGGCGGCCTCCACCGGCCGCCTCACCGATCCCTCCTCGAGGGTCTCGGGTCGCGAGCGACCACTCCGCAGGTCCTCGAGGCGGCTGACGCCGCGCCCTGCGGTGACTCACCTGCGGTGTCAGTGGGTCGTGGTTGACTTGGGGAGCCATGGCGACCCGTTCCTCCACGTCCTCCAACCGCTCCGGCGCGTACGACGAGCACTCGATCCAGGTGCTCGAAGGCCTCGAGGCCGTTCGCAAGCGCCCCGGCATGTACATCGGTGGCACGGGCTCCGACGGCCTCCACCACCTGGTGTGGGAGCTGATCGACAACGCGGTCGACGAGGCCGCCGCCGGGTTCGCCAACTTCATCGAGGTCACGCTC
>DATEEV010000318.1:0-3946 GCA_035281005.1 Microthrixaceae bacterium
ATGGAGGAGCGCATCTACGAGGTCGTCATCCCGCTCGAGGACGTCGTCGAGATCCGCAACGGCAAGAAGGTCGTCGTCCAGAAGAAGATGTTCCCCGGCTACCTGCTGGTGCGCTGCCGGCTCGACGACGACAGCTGGTACGTGATCCGCAACACGCCGGGCGTCACGGGCTTCGTCGGTGCCGGCAACAAGCCCTCGCCGTTGCCCCGCAAGGACGTCGAGTCGTTCCTCACGGTGAAGACCGGCGAGGAGGCCGAGGCCACCAAGCGCTCCAAGCCACGCCTCGAGTACGAGATGAACGAGACCGTCCGCGTGAAGGAAGGCCCTTTCGCCGACTTCTCCGGCGAGATCATCGAGATCAACGCCGACCAGCTGAAGCTCAAGGTGCTGGTCAACATCTTCGGCCGCGAGACCCCGGTCGAGCTCGAGTTCAGCCAGGTCGCCAAGCTCTAGGCCTCGGCTCACCCTTTTGCCGCGCGGCCCCCGGCCCGCGAGACTGTTCCGCCCCTCCGCACGCCCACCAAGAGTTCAGAGAGTTCACCATGGCCAAGAAGAAGGTCGCCGCGATCGTCAAGATCCAGATCCCCGCCGGGGCGGCGTCACCTGCGCCGCCCGTCGGCACCGCGCTCGGCCCCCACGGCGTGGCGATCATGGACTTCTGCAAGGAGTACAACGCTCGCACCGAAGCCCAGCGCGGCACGATCGTGCCGGTCGAGATCTCGATCTACGAGGACCGCACGTTCTCGTTCGTCACCAAGACCCCGCCGGCTCCCGTGCTGATCCGGGAGGCCGCCAAGCTCGACAAGGGCTCGCAGACGCCGGGCAAGGGCGTCGTCGGCCAGATCACCGACGCCCAGCTCACTCAGATCGCGCAGACCAAGCTGCCCGACCTCAACACCGACGACATCGACGCCGCCAAGCTGCAGATCGCCGGTACCGCACGCTCGATGGGCGTCCGCGTCGTCGGCTGAGCGCTGCTCGGCCCACCAGTTCAGACCCACAGTCCAGACCAACGAAATGCCCGCGGGGAGGACCTCGCCCCGGGGCACTACCAGCGAGGGAGCCATCATGGCGAAGGGCAAGAAGTACCTCGACGCGACCAAGCGTTACGACCGCGAGCAGCTGCACTCCCCCCAGGAGGCCGTGGCGCTCGTGAAGTCGCTGTCCACCCGCAACTTCGACGAGACCGTCGAGGTCTCGATCCGACTGGGCGTCGACCCGCGCAAGGCTGACCAGATGGTGCGCGGCACCGTCGCGCTGCCGTCGGGCACGGGCACGGACGTCCGCATCGCGGTGTTCGCCGTCGGCGACGCCGCTCGTGAGGCCGAGGCCGCCGGAGCCGACGTCGTCGGAGCCGAGGATCTCGCCGAGCGCATCGAGGGCGGGTTCATGGACTTCGACGTCACGATCGCGACGCCGGACCTCATGCCCCTCGTGGGCCGCCTCGGCCGCCAGCTCGGCCCCCGTGGCCTCATGCCGAACCCCAAGACCGGCACGGTGACCACCGACGTCGGCAAGGCCGTCGCCGACTTCAAGGGCGGAAAGGTCGAGTACCGCACCGACCGCCACGGCAACGTGCACGTTCCCGTCGGCAAGGTGAGCTTCGACGAGGCCGCCCTCGACGCCAACCTCATGGCCGTCCTCGACGAGCTGAACCGGGTCAAGCCCGCTTCTTCGAAGGGCCGCTACATGCGCAAGGTCACGCTGGCGTCGACGATGGGCCCGGGCGTGAAGATCGACCCGACCCGGGTCGAGGTGTGAGCGTCGTCACGGCCGCCGGCGCTTGGGAGCCCCCGGCGCCGCTGCGGTAACTTCGGCCCGAATGGGGGGCGAGGTGGCAACGGTGGGGTTTCTCGACGCGGCGGACGACCGCGAACTGGCGCCCTGGGCGCGCCGCGCCGCATGGACGTCGCTGGTCGTCTGCACGCTCGGACTGGTCGCCGTCGCGGCCGCCGGTCCACGCGGGTTCGACCTTTCCGACGAGGGTTGGTACTGGCTGGCGGCGCGCCATCCGCTGTCGTTCGTCCGGTCGAGCACACAGTTCCAGTTCCCGCTGAACGATCTGCTCGACCTCATCGGGTGGAGCGTCCCCGCGGCGCGGATCCTGCGGCTGGTGCTCGTGTCGGCCGCCACGGCCGGGTTCGGCGTGGTGTTCGTCCGCCTGGTGCGACATCGCCTGGGTGACGAGCCGACCCCCACGACGTGGGTGTTGCTCGCGGCCGTGATCGCCGCCGCGGGGTTCGCGTCGACCTGGTACCCGCCGTCGCCCAGCTACAACGACCTCGCCCTCATCGGGGTGCTCGTCGGCTCCGCCGCGAGCGTCAACGCGATCGTGCGAGCGCAACGCCCGGTGCTCGTCGAGTCGGCGTCCTGGTTCGTCGCCGGCCTCGCCGCCTGGCTGGTGCTGATGGTGAAGTTCTCGGCTGTCGGCGCGTTCGTCGCCGCCGGCATCGCGGCGCTGGTGATCTCGTGGGGAACGTGGACCGCCCGCCGATGGGTGGTGGCGATCGCGTCGGTCGCGGTGGGCATGGGAGCCGCGGCGCTGGTGTGGCACGTCCGCTACCTGTCGCTCTCCGACACCCTCGACGGGATCCGCGCCGGCATCGACGAGACCAGCGGCTCGGCCCACAGCCCGCTCACGCTCCTCGGCACCGCGGCGGTGAGCGTCGTCGTGCTGGGGCTCCTCGGCGTGGTGGTCTGGATCGGGATCCGCGTCGACCGCGGCCGACTCCAACTGCCGGTCGCACTCGGGGTGTTGGTCGGCATCGGCGCGGTCGGGCTGGCCTTCGTGGCGATCTCGTCCACGAAGCGCTCGGCGATCGCCGGCATGCTCGTTCCCTGCCTCGTGGCCTTCGTGGCCTACCTGATCGCCCCGGCGTTCACCGCGAGGTGGCGGGAGGTCGACGCCACCCGACGCAAGATCGTGGTGACGACCGGCTCGCTGCTGGCCGTGTTGCCCCTGCTGTACTCGTTCGGCACGGCCAATCCGCTGGTCAACGGCGCCACGCCTGCGACCGCGATCTGGTTGATCCTCGCGGTGCTCGCCGCCGCCTGGAGCCGGGCCGATGTCAGCCCCGTCGTCGGGATGGCCGCTCCGGTCGCCGTCGCCGTCGCCGCACTCGCCGGGGTCGGGCTCATCTGGATCTCGCCCTACGACCAGGTGGATCTGCGCGACTCGACCATGCCGATCACCGACCGCTCGCCGATCTCCAGCGTCACCCTCGACGTGCAGAAGGCCACCGCGATCGATGAAGCGATCGCCGCGATGGACGACGCCGCCGGCTCGCGCCCCCGTAACCTCCTCACCTTCTTCTCGTTGCCGGGCCTCGCCTACGCCACCGACTCCGCCACCCCCGGCCTGCTGTTCGAGCCCAACGAGGTCGCACGCACCGAAGGCGTGATCGACCGGGCGTGCGCCCAGCGCCGACCGCTCTTCATCGGCGTGAACGAGACGGGCGGGGCGCTGCCGGACTGGGTGACCGAACGGCTGGCCTCGGCGTGCCGGATCGACCCGGACACCGACCTACGGCCGCTCGTCACGATCGAGGCCCAGGGGGACCGCGTCGAGATCCTCCTCGTGGAACGCTGAGGGCTGCCGGTCGAGTCGAGTTGTGGCGATCGGCGTCTGCCTCGTAGCCTGTCGTGCTCAACTGAATTCGCTCGCCGCAGACATCCGGTGTGCTCCGGCACGTAAGGGGTCCTCGGACCCGCCCGACGAGGTGAACGCAACTGGCTCCCAGGGACGTTCGCGCGGCATGCGAACGTCCCGTCGTCGTTCTCGGCCTCGGGACACCCGATCGAACCTGCTGAACGACACCCCCTGAGGAGGTGGAACGACGATGGAGAATCCCCGCCCGGAGAAGGTCGCGGTGGTCGACGAGGTGCGCGAGAAGCTGTCCGCCGCCGACGCCGTCCTGATGACCGAATACCGAGGGCTGACGGTCTC
>DATEEV010000319.1:0-3842 GCA_035281005.1 Microthrixaceae bacterium
GACAAGGAAGGTGTCGGGATGTGGCGCTACGTCGACAACGGCAAGCGCTACCTGCCCGGTGAGTGGCCTGACACCGCGCCGAACGTGTTCGTGGAGGAGGGCTCGGTCACGATCTTCCCGGAGGCGCCACCAGAGGCGGCGCTCAAGGACGACTACGTGCCGCTCAAGTGAGCGGCAGCGTCTGCAGCGACATCAGCCGTCGCCGTGCTCCCGGAGGAACGCCTGGAGCTCGGCGGCGAGCTCGTCGCCGGTCGGCAGCGGCCCGAAGCCGCCACCCAGATCGGTGGCGTCGTAGATCTCCTCGAGCTGGGTGATCATCGCCTGGTGCTGCGGGTTGCCCGAGATCAGCTGATCGAGGTGGTCGCGACCGGTCGCGGCCTCGGACACGAGCTCGCCCTGTTGCAGTTCGAGGCCCGTGATCCGGCCCAGGCCCTCGATGAGCGCGATCGCGGCCGGCGCATAGGGCATGCCCGAGATGTAGTGGGGTACCTGTGCCCAGAGCCCCAGCGCGGTCAACCCCGCGGTGGAGGCGCTGTACTCGATCGACGCCTGGATGCCGCCGGGCACGTCGACGGTGCCCCGCACGAACCCGCTGAACGCTTCGAGGGCTACGGCCGACGGGCTGGTCAGGGCCAGGTTCGTGTCCCGGGTGTGCGGCACGGCCGCGGGATAGGCGCCGAGGCCGACGACCGACGTCACGCCGAGGTCGAGGGCGAGCTCGACCACGGCATCGGTGAAGCGGCGCCAGGCATGGTCAGGCTCCGCGCCGACGAGCACCAACACATGGCGGCCGCGGTCGTCGGTGATGGCGCGCAGCTCGATGGACGGCCAGGCGAGAGAGGTCACCTCGCCCTCGACCAGCGACATCATCGGGCGTCGGGCCCGGTGGTCGAGCAACTCGTCGCTGTCGAAAGTCGCCACCAGTTCGGAGTGGTGCCCGTCGAGGATGGTCTGCATCGCGGTCGAGGCGGCCGCGCCGGCATCGATCCAGCCCTCCAGCACCACGACGAGCACCGGCTCGTGCAGCGGTGGGTGCAGGGAAAGGGTGACGAGGTTGGACATGGTCAACTCAAACTAGGCCCGGATCCGGCGCGTTCGGACGCATCGGCCGCCAGTTCGGCGAGCTGCTCGACCATCGACCGGAAACCGGCGACCATCTTCTCGTCGGCCCCGGAGCCCATCGCGCCGCCGGCGTAGCGGGAGTAGACGCCGGTGATGATGCAGGTGAGCTTCCAGAAGCCGAAGGCGATGTAGAAGTCGATGTGGGAGAGGTCTCGGCCCGACGCCGCGGCGTACCGGTCGAACATCTCCTGCTTGGTGAGGAACCCTTCGATCGCGGTCGTCGACGCCTGGGGCAGGGCATTGGTCTCGCCCGGGTCGGCCCAGTACACCCACAGCAGTCCGACGTCGGCGAGGGGGTCGCCGAGCGTGCAGATCTCCCAGTCGAGCACCGCGGCGATGTTGCCGTCGTCACCGATCATGCAGTTGTCGAGGCGGTAGTCGCCGTGCACGATCGACGTGCCCTGCTGCGCGGGGATGCGCGCCGCCAGTTCGTCGTGGACCCGGTCGATCTGGGGGATGTCCAGGTCGGTCGCGAACTCCTTCGACTTCTGGTACTGGCCGTACCAGCGCCTGAGCTGGCGCTCGATGTAGCTCTCGTGGCGGCCGAGGTCGCCGAGGCCCACCGCGTCCACATCGACCCCGTGGATCGCCGCCAGCACGTCGACGACCGACTCGCTCGCAGTGCGTCGCTGGGCGACGTCGAGCCGGCGCGCCGCGGCTTGGTCGCGCACCACGGTCCCGTCGACGAACTCCATGACGTAGAACGGCGCCCCGTTGACCTCCGGGTCGGTGCAGAGGCCGATCGTGGGTGGGACGGGGACGTCCGTCGGGACGAGGGCCGAGATGATCCGATGCTCGCGGCCCATGTCGTGCGCCGTGGCCAGGATCTGGCCGAGGGGCGGACGCCGCAGCACCCAACGCGAGCCCGTCTGGTCCGTCACGCCATAGGTCAGGTTGGAGTGCCCGCCCGCGATCAGGTCGAAGCGCAACGGCGGTTCGACCCCCTCGGCCATCGACTCGAACCAGCGGGTGACGCCCACCGCGTCGATGCCCGCGACGTCGCCGGCCCCACCCCCGTCTCCACCCCCGTGCTCGGTCACGATGTGCCTCCTCGTGCGAATCCGACACGCTATCCCGTCGACCTCGGGGCCCCCTCGGGCTCCGGTCGGTGTGGAGCCACGGACCGGCTCCGTAGACTGCGGGGCGTGACTGCTGCAGTGATCAACGTGACCGACGAGACCTTCGAGACCGAGGTCCTGGCCCGCTCCGAACAGGTGACGGTCGTGGTCGACCTGTGGGCCGAGTGGTGTGGGCCGTGCCGATCCCTCGGCCCGATCATCGAATCGGTGGTCGCCGCGACCGACGGTCAGGTGGTGCTCACCAAGATCGACGTCGACAGCAACCCCCGCGCCTCGCAGGTCTTCCAGGTGCAGTCCATCCCGGCGGTGTACGCCGTGAAGGACCGCAAGGTCATCGACGGGTTCATCGGCGCCCTGCCCGAGGCCCAGGTACAGGAATTCGTCGCCCGGCTCCTGCCCTCCGAAGCCGAGACCGAGGTTGAGCGTCTCGTCGCGCTCGGCGACGAGACGTCCCTGCGAGCCGCGCTCGAGATCGAGGCCGACAACGAGGCCGCGGTCATCGCGTTGGCCGAGCTGCTCGTGAGCGACGGTCGCGGCGACGATGCCGTCAGCCTGCTGGCGCGGATCCCCGAGACGGCCGAGTCGCGACGGATCGCCGCGTTGGCCCGCACCGGCGACGCGGTCTCCGACGACGTCGACGGCCAGCTCGAGATCCTGCTCGGCCAGGTCCGTGACGATTCCGATGCCCGCCAGAAGTTCGTGGATCTGCTCGAGGTGCTCGGGCCCGACGATCCCCGCACGTCGGACTGGCGCAAGAAGCTCACGCTCGCGTTGTACTGAGCGGCACGTGCGCATCGAGCGCCGTGAGGGCTACACGCTGGTGATCGGCGGACCGGTGCCGCCGGGGTCCGCCGGGATCACGATCGGGTCGATCGTGTCGGTCCGGGCCGACCGCGTCGACGACGAGCGGCTGCTTCGTCACGAGCTGGTGCACGTGCGGCAGTGGCGTCAGCTGGGGCTCATGGGCTTCCTCGTGCGGTATCTCGGTTCCTACCTGGGATGGCGGCTCCGCGGCTACTCGCACTGGGCCGCCTACCGACGGATCCCGCTGGAGTGCGAGGCCGAGTGGGAAGCGCGGCGTCCCCGCCGGCTGCCACCCCGGCGCGGCTGAGCCGACCAGGAACCGCGCCGCCTCGCCCGCGGTAGTCTCGGGCCACTTCGTCTGCTCTGTTGCGGCACGGGCGCGCTTCCCTCCTACGACGACTCGTCGATCGGAGCGCGTCATGGCAGAGCGCACGACCAAGGCCTCGCCCACCAATTCGCTCGAGCAGCCCCCGCGACCCGGCTCGCGCGATGCCCTCGACCAGCTTCTGCGGTCCCGTCGATCGCGCCGCGATCGGCCACCCGGTCCGCTCACCTGGCTCCGATCGGTCGAGATCGACCGGCGACTTGTCGTCGGAGGCGCCGTGCTCGTGGCGGCAGTCGTCGTGGCCTGGTGGTTGATCAGGCCGTCATCGCCGCCCGTCGAGTCACGACTCCCGGTCGTCACCGCCCCTGCGAACGACGGCGAACCGGGCGGGTCGGCTCGGAGCGCGGCGACCGACGACGCGTCGCACGCGCCGACGTCCAGCGTGGTCGGCGTCGATTCGGGGCCGCTGGTGGTCCACGTCGCCGGTGCGGTCGCGCGTCCCGGCATCGTGA
>DATEEV010000320.1:0-6752 GCA_035281005.1 Microthrixaceae bacterium
TCGTGTCGCTCGTCGTGTCGTCCAACGTCGGACAAACGTCCACCTCCGCAAACTCCCACGGCAAGGGTACAGACTCTCGCCATGGATCTGGTCGTCGGGGTCGACTCATCCACGCAGGCGACGAAGGTCGAGATCCGATTCGTCGAGGACGGACGCCCGCATTTCAGGGGCAGTCATCCCCATCCGCCGGTCACGCCCCCCACCGCGGAGCAGGACCCGGAGTCGTGGTGGCGGGCGTACGAGGACATCTTCAAGAACGCCATGGCATCAGACCTCGACGGGCCGCTCGCCGCGATCTCCGTGGCCGGGCAACAGCACGGGTGCGTCGTGACCGACGCGTCGGGCGTGCCGTTACGGCCCGCGAAGCTGTGGAACGACACCACGACCGCGCCCGACGCGGCGTGGCTGGTCGACCAGCTCCCCGCAGGTGCCGCCGGCTGGGCCCAGGCGTGCGGTTCGGTGCCCGTCGCGGCCTTCACGATCTCGAAGCTGTCGTGGCTGCATCGCACCGAGCCCGAGCTCTGGTCGCGGGTCGAGCGGGTGTGCCTCCCCCATGACTGGCTCACCTGGAGGCTGAGCGGCGAGCTGGTGACCGACCGCGGCGACGCTTCGGGCACCGGGTACTGGTCCCCGTCCGAGGAGCGGTATCGGACCGACCTCCTGGAGATCGTCGACGACAGCCTCGACTGGGCGCCGATGCTGCCCCGGGTACTGGGCCCGATCGAGATGGCCGGCCAATGGCTCGGCGCGGTCGTGGGCCCGGGTACCGGCGACAACATGGCCGCCGCGCTCGGTCTCGGCATCGAGCCCGGCGACGTCGTGATCTCGCTCGGGACCTCGGGCACCGTCTCGTGCCTCTCGTCCCATGCGACCGCGGACCCGTCAGGATCGATCGCCGGCTTCGCCGATGCCAACGGCGCGTTCCTTCCGCTGGCGTGCACGCTCAACGCCACCAAGGTCACCGACACCGTCGCGGGGCTGCTCGGCGTCGACCTCGCCCGCCTCGACCTGCTGGCGCGCCACGCCGAGCCCGGCGCCGCCGGGTTGACGCTGCTGCCGTACCTCGACGGCGAGCGCACACCGAACCGGCCCACGGCGACCGGGGTCCTCGCCGGGCTCCGCACCGACGCGCAGCCCGAACAGGTCGCCCGCGCCGCGGTCGAGGGCGTGGTGTGCGGCCTGCTCGACGGGCTCGACGCCCTGCGCGCCCATGTCCCCGACGCCGGCTCCGGGCGGCTGTTCCTCACCGGCGGCGGTGCGCGATCCGCCGCCTACCGGCAGGTCCTCGCCGACCTCGCGCAGCGGGAGGTGACCACGACCGACCTCGAGCAGACCGTCGCGACGGGCGCCTGTGTCCAGGCCGCGGCCGTCCTGACGGGTCGCGATCCTGCCGAGGTGCGCGCCGAGTGGGACATCGCCTCGCTCGGCGAGACCGAGCCGTCGATCGACGCGGCGATCGCGGAGGATGTCCGCTCCCGCTACGCGGCTCGACGCGACCGGGAAGCGTGAGGTGCCGTCCCCGCTCAGCTCGGTCGACGGATCCCTTCGAGGCGAACTGTGGCGATCTGGAAGGGGCGCAACGACACCCGAATCGTGTGGGCATCGATCACCTCGAGATGGGGACGCGGTTCGGGGGGCGGGTCGTCCTCGAGGAAGTCGGTGAGGCGCGCCGCCCAGAACTCCCATGGAACCTGGACCGTCGCGGTCGCGCGACCGCCGAAGGACTCGTAGCAACGGATCACGAGGTCGCCCGAGCCGTCCTCGGCCGGCTTCACCGCCTCGACCACCACCGCGTCGTCGTCGACCGAGACCACCTGCCCCGCGTCGGGGGAGCTCCCCACTCCCGCGCTCCCGTCTGCGACACGGATCGGGACGTTGAGTCGGTACCCCTCGGCGATGAGTCCCTCCTTGCGGAACTTGCCGGCGTGGGGCAGGACCGCGCACGTGACGCGGTGCTGCCCGAGGTCCGCTCGCGGATCCGGGTAGATCGCCCCCTTGAGCAGGGTGAGCCGCATCGTGGTCGTGGGCTCGCCGCGCGGGCCACGGGTGCGGGTGACGTCATGGCCGTACCTGCCGTCGTTCAGGAGGGCGACGCCGAAGCCGGGCTCGCCCACGTCGATCCACTGGTGGGCGCACACCTCGAACCTGGCCGCATCCCAGGTCGTGTTCGTGTGGATCGGAGTGCGGATGTGACCGAACTGCACGTGGCGGATCACGTCGTCGGCCTGGACGTCGACGGGCCAGGCCAGCTTGAGCAGCTGGTTGCGCTCGGCCCAGTCGACGTCGATCTCGACGTCGAGGCGCGAGCTCCCGGCCCGCAGCACGTAGGTCTGGGTCAGCGTCGATGATCGGAAGGAGCGGGTGACCCGGATGCGCCCGACGAGCGGTCCGGCCTCGACGACCTCGATGGCGTCGACCTCGTCGAGATCCGTGACGCGATGACGGTGGTACTCCTCGATGTCCCACGCGTCGTACTCGAGGGGCAGGTCGGGGTGCAGTTGGGGAAGCGCGCCGCGGGCGCCACTGGCGATCACCTCCCGGCCGGGAGCTTCCGGAGTGCCCCAGGCGATGAAGGAGTGCACGCAGCCGTCGTCGCCGAGCGTGACCCGGACCAGGCCGTTGTCGAGCGTGCGGTCACCCACCGTAACGGGGGTGTCGATGTCGATCGCGACCGCGGCCGCGGACCCGAGCGCCGGCACGGCCACGCGCAGCGCGACCCTGCCGTCTGCGAGTGACTGCGTGCGCGGTGTGCCGGCCAGCGCCGGAGCGTCGAGCACGAGCACCTCGTCGCGATCGTGCGGTGCGGCGTTGAACAGCGTCAGGCCAGCAGCGAGGCGCTCCGTCGCTCGGCTGATCAGCGCCTCGAGCTCGGCGGCCATGCGTTCGTAGGCCTCCTCCGCCTCCCGGTGGACCCACCCGATCGACGAGCCGGGGAGGATGTCGTGGAACTGGAGGACGAGCGTCTCCTTCCACAGCCGGTCGAGCTCGGTGGCGGGGTAGCCGTCGAGCTCACGGGTCCCGAACGCGGCGGTCGACCAGATCTCCGCCTCGCGCAGCAGCCGCTCGTTGCGGCGGTTGCCCTGCTTCGTGCGAGCCTGGGACGTGTAGGTGCCGCGGTGCATCTCGAAGTAGAGCTCGCCGACCCAGACGGGAGCGTCGGGGTAGTCGTCGATGGCGGCGTCGAAGAACGAGCTCGGTGCCTCGATCTCGATCCGGGGCATGCCCTCGAAGTCGCGCAGGCGCCGGTACCGCTCGAACATGTCGGGTGCGGGGCCGCCTCCCCCGTCGCCGTGGCCGAAGAGGAGCATCGACCGGTTGGACCTGCCCTTCTCGGCGAACTGGCGCTCTGCCTTGGCCAGCTCGAACGGCTCGATCATCGAGTTGTAGGTGTCGGCGGGGGGGAAGTGGGTGAACACCCGGGACCCGTCCATGCCCTCCCACCAGAAGGTGTGGTGCGGGAAGCGGTTCGTGCGGTTCCAGGACATCTTCTGGGTGAGGAACCGGTCGCAGCCGCCGAGTCGGAAGATCTGGGGAAATCCGGCGGGATAGCCGAAGACGTCCGGGATCCAGACCTCTCGGCACGTCACTCCGAAGTGCTCTCGGAAGTAGCGCTGGCCGTGGAGGAATTGCCGGGCCATCGACTCGCCCCCGGTGACGTTGCCGTCGGCCTCGACCCACATCCCACCCACGGGAGCCCACTGGCCCCGGTCGATCGCCTTCGCGATCCCTGCGAAGACCGAGGGATAGCGCAGGCGCATCCACTCGTACTGCGCCGCCTGGGAGCACGCGAACACGAACTCGGGCTCGTCCTCGGCCAGGCGCAGGGCGTTGGAGAACGAGCGTGCGGCCTTGCGCTCGGTCTCGCGCAGGGGCCAGAGCCAGGCGGTGTCGATGTGAGCATGGCCGACCGCCGACAGTCGATGGGCGGACGGGACGGCGGGACGTGACATCACCTCGACCAGCTCGGCCCTCGCCGCGGCGGCCGACCCCGACACGTCGTCGAGATCGAGCGCGTCGAGGCTGCGCTCCACTGCCTCGAACAACTCCCAGCGGCGCGCGCCGTCGAGGGGGAGCTCGTTCATGACGCCGACGAGGGTGCGGAGGTCGTGGTGGAGGCCGAAGACGGCGGCGTCGCGAACGGCCAGGGCCACATCGCCGACGAAGTAGAGCGGGGCGGTGCCCGCGGTGTCGCGGTCGCTGTTGGGTGCGGACTCGAGGCCCCACATCAAGGGGTTGGCCGCGGCCTCGATCACGTACGTGATCTGTTCGCCGCCGAGTGCCGGGTCCGCGACCCGCACCACGTGGTTCTGTGGATGCAGGCCGCGCTCGGGAGCCCATCCGTCACCGTCGTGACGCCAGACGAGACCCTCGGCCATGAACCCCGGGGCGAGCTCGTTGAAACCGAGGTTGAGGATCGCGTCGACCGGCAGGCCCTCCCAAACGACTGGGACCTCGCCACGGAGGCGGAACCATGTCGTGCCCCACGGTCGGCCCCACGCGGATCCCGGGCCCGAGGGCTCATAGGACTGTGCGGCTGCCTCCTCAGGGTCGACCGGTTCGCCGACGGTGCCGTCGGGCCGGTTCGGCACCGACCACGACTCGATGGCGAACGGGGTGCGCCGGCTCCAGATCGCCGGGCGGATGTACTCCTTGCGGACGCGAGCGAGGCGTCGCTCGAGGATCTCGCGCTCGCGGTGCATCAGCCGTGCTCGCCCTCAGTCCTGGTTGCGCATCGAGTCGGCGGTCATGTCGAAGTAGGTCTCGAACCGAATGCGCACGATGCCGGGCGGGTCGAGCTCGTCGAGGGCCGCTCGCATCGCCCGGAGCCAGTGGTCCCGCTCGGTCGGTCCGATGGCGAAGGGCATGTGGCGCATGCGCAGTCGAGGGTGGCCGCGTTCGTCGCTGTAGGTCGTCGGACCGCCCCAGTACTGGGCCAGGAAGAGGGTCAGTCGCTCCCGCGCCGGGCCGAGGTCGTCCCGGTCGGGATAGAGGCGTAGGAGCACCTCGTCCTTCTCGACCTCGTCGTAGAAGCGCCCGACGAGACGCTCGAAGAACTCCATGCCCCCGACCAGCTCGTAGACGGTGCCCTGCTCGGCGGCCATGCACGGAACCCTACGCGAGGGGTCGGAGCGCCTCTGCGAGCGGCTCGAGCACCTGGGGGCGATGCTCCGGTTCGGGGAGGTACACGATGGCGGACTCGAGGCCGGCCTCGCCCAGCGAGGCGCAGGCCTCGGCCGTGGCCTCGGGGCCCATGTAGATCACCTGGGCGGTGATCGCGATCTCGGCGGGATCGCGACCGATGTCGGCGCAGTGCCCGGCGAGGACCTCCTGCTTGCGGCGAAGGCTGGTCGCGTCCGCGAAGGGCGTGTTCCACCGATCGGCGAACCGGGCGACGGCCCGGAGGGTGCGCTTCTCTCCGTCGCCGCCGATCGTGACCGGGGGGTGCGGGCGTTGGACGCCCTTGGGCTCGCAGTGGGCGTCGGTGAGGGTGAAGTGCTTCCCGCTGAAGGAGTAGGTCTGCTCAGTGAGCAGTCCGATGACCACCTCGCAGGCCTCGTCGAAGCGGTCGAACCGTTCGGTGAGGGTGGCGCCGAGGTCGATGCCGTACGCGCCTGCCTCGTCGGTGTTCCAACCGGCGCCGAGACCGAGCTCGAGGCGGCCGTCGCTGATCACATCGACCGTGGCGGCCATGTTCGCCAGCACCGCCGGGTGGCGGTACGGCACGCCGGTGACCATCACGCCGAGGCGGATTCGACGCGTGGCCTGGGCCATCGCCGCGAGCATCGTCCAGCCCTCCAGGCATGCGCCGTCACGCGGCTTGCCGAGGATGGGCTCGAAGTGGTCGAAGTTCCATGCCGACTCGAACAGCTCGATGTCGTCTGCCGCCTGCCACACCGAGCGCATCGCGTCCCAAGTGGTCATCTGCGGCGCGGTCTTGATCCCGAAGCGCATCACCGCACGCTACGCAACCCCACTGCCGTCGTCGCGGGGGAGTTCCACCACTGAGGGTTTTCGCCGCGTTTGAGCGACAAGTGTCGAGGGGATCGGGATGTTCGCAGCGACCGAGCAGCCACGCCGTCGTATGCGAGGCCTCGAACGAGCACCCTCACCCCGAGGCCTCGAACGAGCACCGTCACCCCGAGCCCGTCGAACGAGCACCGTCACCCCGAGGCCTCGAACGAGCACCGTCACCGCCCACAGGTTGTCGCTCAAACGCGGCGCGAAACCGTTGTGGTAGTGCTGTCGCCGGGCCGAGAGCTCCGCGGGGCTGTCATACGCCACCGGTACGTTGACCGGGCTTCCCCTCCGACTCCGACCCGACCCGGGTCTCTCGGAAGGTCATACGATGCCGCGACCGCTGCTCGCCGGTCTCCCACTTCGCTACGCCCTGTTGGTGGTCCTCGCCCGCACGCCGGGCTCGATGTCGATCGGAGAGCTCCTCGCGGCGATCGACGCCCTCGGGCTTCGGCGTCGACGTCGCTCCCGGTGGGCGCCCGGCGAAGTCCGTCAGCGACGCGCTGCGATGGGAGGTTCGCCGCGGGCGGGTCGTCCGCCTGCGCCGAAACGCCTACTCGGCGGGTCGAATCCCGGACACGACCCTGCGCCGAGCAAGACGCTGGCTCGACCTGATCACCGAGGGTCGCCAGGTAACCCGAACCCGGCCACGACCTTGTGGTGGATCGTGAACACCAGCGCCACCGACGCGCGGGGGTACGAGTCCTTCCCCCACAGGTGCTTCTTGAACTCGTAGT
>DATEEV010000321.1:0-7706 GCA_035281005.1 Microthrixaceae bacterium
GATCGCCGGCCACGAAACGCTGGTGCAGGTCGCCGACCCCCAGATCGGCATCCTGTTGGTGCTCGCCCTCAGCTCGATCGCGGTGTATGGCGTCATGCTCGCGGGCTGGTCGTCAGGCTCGAAGTATCCGCTGCTCGGTTCGGTACGGGCCTCGGCCCAGATGGTGTCGTACGAGGCCGCGCTCGGCCTCTCGGTGGTGGCGGTGCTGTTGAACGCGGGCACGCTGTCGACCAACGGCATCGTGGTGGGCCAGTCGATCTGGTCGTGGAACCTGTGGGCCACGGGCATCGTGCCCTTCGTGGTTTTCGTGATCGCCGGCACCGCCGAGCTCAACCGCCCACCGTTCGACCTCGTCGAGGCCGAGCAGGAGCTCGTCGGCGGGTTCCACACCGAGTACTCCTCGATCCGGTTCGCATTGTTCTTCCTCGCCGAGTTCATGAACACCGTGACGATGTCGGCGGTCATCGTGACGCTCTTCCTCGGCGGACCCTCCGGCTGGAACCCCTTCGAGGGGTGGGTCGGTGACTACGTCGTGCCCTTCGCCTGGTTCTTCGGGAAGCTGGTCCTGTTCCTCTTCATGTTCGTGATGTTCCGCTCGACGCTGCCGCGGCTCCGCTATGACCAGCTGATGGACCTCGGGTGGAAGCTGTTGATCCCGCTGGCGCTCGGATGGTTCCTCGTGCTGGTCGCGTCGAAGGTCGCCGACGCGGAAGGCTGGAACCAGGCGGTCGTCATCCCGCTCGCGATCGTCGGCCTGCTGATCGGCGGAGCGTTGCTGTTGAAGTCGGTGCGCACCTCGCAGGCACGCGCCGAGGAGATGGCGACCTCGGGCTCGGGGGAGGGTCGCTGATGGGCTACCTCGGCGGCTTCGGCGTCACCCTCAAGAAGTTCTTCGGTCATTCGACCGATTCGGGCAAGATCATCACCCGGCAGTACCGCGCCGGCCAGGGCGGCAAGACCGACCTGAAGCGCGACAAGCCGATGCGCATGCACGGCCGTCACGTGTTGAACCGGTACGAGGACGGCATGGAGAAGTGCATCGGATGCGAGCTCTGCGCGGGCGTGTGCCCGGCTCGCTGCATCTACGTGCGCGGCGCCGACAACGATCCCCAGGATCCGGTCTCGCCGGGCGAGCGGTTCGGGTTCGTCTACGAGATCAACTACCTGCGTTGCATCCACTGCGACCTCTGCGTCGAGGCCTGCCCCACCGAGGCGATCACCGAGACCAAGCTCTTCGAGTTCAGCTTCACCAACCGCGACGACGCGATCTACACCAAGGACGAGCTGCTGGTCGACGACGACGGTCGGCCGCGGCACCTCCCGTGGGAGGACTGGCGCGAGGGTGACGACGACAACACCTCCGCGTGGATGCGAGCCACCGCGCCGAGCGGCGCGGCCGAGTTCGAGGGCATCGTCGCCTGGGCCGGTGAGCTGGGTTATGGCGTCCGCGCCGCGGAGCAAGGACAGACCGCCCCCGAGCCGGTCGAGGCCGACCAGTCGACCGACGGGCACGACGGAGCCCACGATGCGCACGGGGCCCATCACTGATGCTGGCCACGACCTTCGTGGAGTACGCCGTCTGGGCCGTCGCGGCGGCGATCTGCCTGCTCGGGGCGCTCGGCGTGGTGTTGTTCCGCAACCCGGTCCACAACGCCTTGTCACTCGTCGCGACCCTGTTCGGCGTCGCGGTGCTCTTCGTCGCCCAGGAGGCGTACTTCCTGGCCGCCATCCAGGTCATCGTCTACGCGGGCGCGATCGTCGTGCTGTTCCTGTTCGTGATCATGCTCCTCGGTGTCGACGCGATCGAGAGCCTCGGCATCGAGCGCCACGTCTGGCGCCGACCGGTGGCCATCGTCGCCGGCGCGGGCCTCGTCGCACTCGTGCTCGTCGCGGTGCTGGTCGGCACCGCGGAGGTCACCGGCCAGCCGTCCTCGACCGGCAGCCTCGGCGGGGAGTACAACGACATCGAGCGCATCGGTCGGGCCCTGTTCACCGACTACGTGTGGGCCTTCGAGATCACCGCCGTGCTGTTGACGATCGCCGTGGTCGGCGCCGTGGTGCTCAGTCGCAAGCCGACCGAGGCCGCGCTCGACGAGGCGGAGTTCGACCGGGTGGTCGAGGAGAGCCGCCTCGACGAAGACGTGCCCGAGGAGCTCGACGACGACGAGCTCGACGAGCTCGAGGCCGACGACGAGGCAGTCGGTTCCGAGGACCTGCCGACCTACGTGGACGAGCCCGGGGTGACCTCGTGAACCAGCAGGCGTACGTGATCCTCGCCGCGCTGCTGTTCGGCATCGGTGCCGTCGGACTGCTCGTGCGCCGCAATCCGCTCGTGATGTTCATGTGCGTCGAGCTGATGCTCAACGCGGTCAACCTCACCTTCGTGAGCTTCGCGAAGTCGCTCGACGACGTCGGTGGCCAGGTGGTCGTGTTCTTCGTGCTCGTCGTCGCGGCGGCGGAGGTCGTCGTCGGCCTCGGCATCATCGTGTCGATCATGCGACGGCGTTCGGGAGTCACTGCCGACGATCTCAGGATGCTGAAGGGCTGATCGCGTGCAGGACCTGTTGTGGCTCATCCCTGCGCTGCCCCTGGCCGGCTTCCTGATCCTCGTGCTCTCGGGTGGGCGCATCCGCGAGCCTCTCGCCGGGTGGTTGGCGACGGCCATGGTCGGCGCGTCGTTCGCCGTCACCGTCGCGGTGTTCGCCGACCTGGTGTCGCACGGCGAGGAGGAGCGGACCTTCACGCAGACCTTGTTCGAGTGGCTCCCCTCGGGCAGCTTCCAGGTCGGTTTCGGGTTCCTCGCCGATCCGCTCTCGATCACGATGTGCCTGTTCGTGACCGGCGTCGGGGCGCTGATCCACCTCTACGCGATCGGGTACATGCACGGCGACCCGAAGTTCACGAAGTTCTTCCTGTACCTGAACCTGTTCGTGTTCTCGATGCTCATGCTGGTGCTGGGCGACAACCTGCTCATCACCTTCCTCGGCTGGGAGGGCGTGGGCGCCTGCTCGTACTTCCTCATCGCGTTCTGGCACACCGACATCTCCAACGCCACGGCCGGCAAGAAGGCCTTCGTCACCAACCGCGTCGGTGACTGGGGATTCATGGTCGGCACCTTCCTGGTCTGGACCACGATCGGGTCGGTCAACTACCTCGACATCTCCGCCGGTGCGTCGGGCGTCGCGGCGGTGACGGCGACGGCCATCGTGGTGCTGTTCTTCGTGGCCGCCACCGGCAAGTCGGCCCAGATCCCGCTCTTCGTCTGGCTGCCCGACGCCATGGCCGGCCCGACGCCGGTGTCCGCGCTCATCCATGCCGCGACGATGGTGACGTCGGGCGTCTACCTGCTCGTGCGCCTCAACCCGTTGCTGTTCGAGGCGGGGTGGGCCAACGACGTGATCGCCTGGGTCGGCGCGATCACCGCACTGGTGGCGGCGCTGATCGCCATCAGTCAGAACGACATCAAGAAGGTGCTCGCCTTCTCGACGGTGTCGCAGCTCGGCTACCTGTTCCTCGCGGTCGGCACCGGCAACTACGTGGCGGCCATCTTCCACATGGTCACCCACGCCTTCTTCAAGGCGTTGCTGTTCCTCGGCGCCGGCTCGGTCATCCACGGCATGGCTCACGACCAGGACATGCGCCACTACGGCAACCTGCGCAAGTACATGCCGATCACCGCCGGCACGTTCATCGTGGGCTGGCTCGCCATCGCCGGCGTGCCACCGTTCTCTGGCTTCTGGTCGAAGGACGAGATCCTCGCCGGGGCGTGGGACTACTCCTCGGGTGGCAAGGTGCTGTGGGCGATCGGCCTGCTGACCGCACTGATCACGGCCTTCTACATGACCCGCCAGGTGGTGATGACCTTCTTCGGCGAGGAGAAGTGGCGTTCGCTGACCGGCGAGGGCCACGACCCGGCCGGCGGCTCTGCCGTGAACGCGGCGGAGAACGCGGATGCCGACCTCGAGCACTCCCCGGCGCACGACCAGCACGGCCTGACCCCTGACTTCGAGCCGCACGAGTCGCCGCCGCTGATGACCCTGCCGCTGGTCGCCCTGGCCGGCCTCGCGATCGTCGGCGGCCTGATCAACCTCCCGTTCTCCGACCAGTTCGAGCGTCTCGGCGGCTGGCTCGAACCGGTGATCGCGCACGAGCACGAGATGCCAGGGGGCTCGACGTTGGTGGTCCTGGCGATCGTCGCGATCCTGGCGGCTCTCACCGGCATCGGCCTCGCCCTCGTCGTCTACGTGCGCAAGCGGATTCCGGCCAAGGACATCGAGCAGGAGGCGTTCGCCCGCGGCTTCTACATCGACGAGTCGTACTCGCGCTTCGTCGGCGGGCCGGGCCGAAGGCTCTTCGACGCGGTCGCCTGGTTCGACGCCAACGTCATCGACGGCGCGGTCAACGGCGTCGGGACAGTGACCCAGGTGGCCGGCACGCAGTTGCGGCGGCTCCAGAGCGGCCGGGTCCGGGGCTACGCGATGGGCATGGCGATCGGCGCCGTGCTCCTCGTCGGGTACGCGGTGGCGAGGATGGGCTTCTGATGAGCGCCGCGATCGTCGCCTCCCAGAGCTCTGCGCTCATTGCCTCCGAGAGTGGCGCCGCATTCAACCCGCTGCCGTGGCTGGTGCTCGTCCCCGTCATCGGCTCGGTCGTCGTCGCGATGGTGCCCGCCAACCGACCCGGCACGTCGAAGCAGTTGGCCCTCGTGTTCGCCGCGATCAGCGGCTGCCTCTCGATCTTCCTGCTCACCGAGTTCCACGCCCACGAGGCCGGCTTCCAGTTCGTCGTCGACAGGGAGTGGATCGCTCAGCTCGGCATCAGCTGGCACCTCGGCGTCGACGGCATCTCGCTGTTCATGGTCGTCCTGACCGGCCTCCTGTTCCCCCTCGCGATCCTCGCTGTCGACCCGCATCACGACGAGAAGCCGTACTACGCCTGGATGCTGCTGTTGATGGCGGGGTCGATGGGCGTGTTCCTCGCGCTCGACCTCGTGCTGTTCTTCCTCTTCTTCGAGATCGTGCTGATCCCGATGTACTTCCTCATCGGGTCGTGGGGCTACGACGGGCGGGTCTACGCCGCCAACAAGTTCTTCCTCTACACGATGTTCGGCTCCGCGCTGATGCTCGTCGGCATCGTCGCCACCGCCTACCTGCACCAACAGGCCGCGGGAGGCGAGCTGACCTTCGACCTCGTGACCATCGCCGAGTCGCAGTCGATCGGCCAGGGCGCGGCGCGGTGGCTCTTCGCCAGCTTCGCGCTCGCGTTCGCCGTGAAGGTCCCGCTGTTCCCGTTGCACACCTGGTTGCCTGACGCGCACACCGAGGCGCCCACCGCCGGCTCGGTGATCCTCGCCGGGATCATGCTGAAGCTCGGGACCTACGGGTTCATCCGTTTCGGGCTCTACTTGTTCCCCGAAGCCTCGGAATGGGCAGCGCCGGTGCTGCTCACGGTCGGCGTGATCGGCATCACCTACGGCGCGGTGTGCGCGGCGATGCAGAAGGACCTGAAGCGCCTCGTCGCGTTCTCGTCGGTCGCGCACCTCGGCTTCATCATCCTCGGCATCTTCTCGTTCACCAACCAGGGCCTCGAGGGCGGCGTGCTGCAGATGGTGAACCACGGCATCACCACGCCGGCACTGTTCCTCCTGGTCGGCATGATCTACGAGCGCCGCCACACCCGGCAGATCTCCGAGCTCTCCGGCCTGCAGAAGGTGGCTCCGGTCTTCGCCGGCGTGTTCACAGTGGTGATGCTCGCCTCGGTGGGCCTGCCCGGCCTCAACGGCTTCCCCGGTGAGTTCCTCACCCTTCTCGGTGGGTTCAAGGGCGCCCGGTGGTGGGCCGTCGTGGCGGCGACGGGCGTCATCCTCGCCGCGATCTACCTGCTGTGGGCCTACCAGCGGGTGTTCCACGGTGAGCCGAGCGAGGAGAACCGCAGCTTCCGCGAGATCTCACTCGCCGAAGGCCTGGTGATGGCGCCGCTCATCGCACTGATCGTGTTCCTCGGCGTGTTCCCCAAGCCCATGCTCGAGCGGATCGAGCCCTCGGTGGAGATCCTGCTCGAACACGTCGGCAACCACTCCGACGCGGACGTCACCGACGTGGCGCCCCCGTCCGGCGTCGCCGCCGAGGAGGGGAGCCACTGATGCTCGCCACCGTCGCCCAGCAGGCCCAGGACACCCAGGACACGCTCGCCATCCCCTCGGTCGACGCCGTCGCGTTGTTGCCGCAACTGATCCTCATGGTCGGCGGGTTGCTGCTGCTCACGATCGTGTCGTTGGTGAAGGGCCGCATGCCCAAGAGCGCGACGACGCTCTACACCGTCGCCATCGCCTCCGCCTCGCTGATCTCCACGATCCCGCTGTGGCACCGGGTGCAGAACCCTGCTGAGGGCCCCACCTCGCTCATGGCGGGCGCGGTCGGCCTCGACGGCTTCAGCCTGTTCGTCACGTGGGTGATCTGCATCGGCGTCGCGCTCGCCGCGCTGCTCGGCGACGGCTACCTGCGGCGCGAGGGCCTCGACGGGCCGGAGTTCTACGTGCTGCTGCTCCTGTCCGCCGCCGGCGGCGTGACGATGGCGTCGGCCAACGACCTCATCGTGATGTTCATCGGTCTCGAGGCGCTGTCGCTCGCCGCGTACGTGCTCGCCGCGATGCACGCCCGACGCATCGCCTCGCAGGAGGCGGGGATGAAGTACTTCGTGCTCGGCGCGTTCGCCTCCGCGTTCCTGCTGTACGGCATCGCACTGACCTACGGCGCCACGGGCAGCACCAACCTGGCCAAGATCCAGCAATTCCTGTCCGACTCCGTGTTGACCCAGGACGGGATGCTCCTCGCCGGCCTGGCACTGATGCTGGTCGGGTTCGGGTTCAAGGTCGCGGCGGTTCCGTTCCATTCCTGGACACCCGACGTGTACGAGGGGTCGCCGTCGCCGACGACCGCGTTCATGGCGTCGGTCGTGAAGGCCGCGGCGTTCGCCGGGCTGATCCGGGTCTTCGTCGTGACGTTCCCGTCGTACGCCGTGCAGTGGCGCCCTGCCGTGTACGCGCTCGCCGCGGCCAGCCTCGTCGTCGGCGCGGTGCTCGCCGTCGTGCAGAGCAACGTCAAGCGGATGCTGGCGTACAGCTCGATCAACCACGCCGGCTTCATCCTGTTGGGTGTGCAGGCCGCGACCGCGACCGGCACTTCGGCAGCGCTGTTCTACCTGTTGGCCTACACGTTCATGGTCGTCGGCAGCTTCGGCGTGGTGAGCCTGGTGGGCCGCGGTGGCGGGCCCGACCGTCACCACCTCTCGAGCTATCGGGGGCTCGCCAAGCGTCAGCCGGTGCTGGCGCTCGCGTTCACGCTGTTCCTGCTGGCGTCGGCCGGTGCCCCCTTCACCGCCGGCTTCCTGGCCAAGTTCGGCGTGATCGGCGCAGTGGTCGAACGGGAGAACTGGTCGCTCGCCGCGATCGCGATGCTCTCGGCGGTCATCTCGACGTACCTCTACCTGCGGATCGTCGGCACGATGTACTTCTCCGGTGACGAGGACGACGCGCTCGAGCGCCCGAAGGTGCGGGTCAACCCGGCCGCCCGGGTGGCGCTGACGGTGGCGGTGGCGGGCACGCTGGCGCTCGGGATCATCCCGGGCCCCTTCGCCGACCTGGCCCAGGACGCCGTCGCCCAGCTCGTCGCCGCCCCCTGACCGTCCCCGGCTCCCCAGGCCCATCC